>JAWWPK010000576.1:0-13030 GCA_033854925.1 Nocardioidaceae bacterium
GACCTCCTCGCTGCGGAGAGCTCGTGCGCCCGGCACTTACGCCAGCCAGTCGAAGGACCGTCATGACTCTGCAGCACTCCGGCTTCGCCAACACCCAGCGCTCCAGCGGGATGCCGATCCACCGCTACCGCGCGTTCCCGCCGATCGACCTGCCCGACCGCACCTGGCCGAACGCCGTCATCACCCGAGCACCACGCTGGCTTTCGACCGACCTGCGCGACGGCAACCAGGCGCTCATCGACCCGATGAGCCCGGCCCGCAAGCTGACCATGTTCGAGCTGCTGGTGAGGATGGGCTACAAGGAGATCGAGGTCGGTTTCCCGAGCGCCAGCGAGACCGACTTCGCCTTCGTCCGCCAGCTCGTGGAGAGCGACCGGATCCCCGACGACGTGACCATCTCGGTGCTGACCCAGGCCCGCGAGGACCTCATCGAACGCAGCGTCCAGTCGCTGGTCGGCGTACACCGGGCCAACATCCACCTCTACAACGCGCTCGCCCCGCTGTTCCGCCGGGTCGTCTTCCGGGCCAGCAAGGACGAGATCAAGGACATCGCCGTACGCGGCACCGAGCTGGTGATGAAGCACGGTGAGCAGAACCTGGACATGACCGTCATCGGCTACGAGTACAGCCCCGAGATCTTCACCGGCACCGAGCTGCCGTTCTCGGTCGAGGTGTGCGAGGCGGTCAGCGACGTCTGGCAGCCGGACGACGGCCGCGAGATCATCCTGAACCTGCCGGCCACGGTCGAGATGGCCACGCCGAACGTGTACGCCGACCAGATCGAGTGGTTCTCGCGCCAGCTGACCCGGCGCGAGAACACCGTGATCAGCCTGCACCCGCACAACGACCGCGGTACGGCGGTCGCGGCCACCGAGCTCGCGATGATGGCCGGCGCCGACCGGGTCGAGGGCTGCCTGTTCGGCCACGGCGAGCGCACCGGCAACGTCGACCTGGTCACGCTCGCCATGAACCTGTTCAGCCAGGGCATCGACCCGATGGTCGACATCTCCGACATCGACGAGATCCGGCGCACCGTCGAGTACTGCACCCAGCTGCCCGTCCACCCGCGCCACCCCTACGCGGGAGACCTGGTCTACACGGCGTTCTCCGGCTCGCACCAGGACGCCATCAAGAAGGGGCTCGAGGACCTCGAGGCGCAGGCGACCGAGCAGGGCGTCGCGGTCAGCCAGCTGCCGTGGGAGGCGCCCTACCTCCCGATCGACCCGCACGACGTGGGCCGCACCTACGAGGCCGTGATCCGGGTGAACAGCCAGTCCGGCAAGGGTGGCGTGGCCTACATCCTCAAGGCCGAGCACAAGCTCGACCTGCCGCGACGGGCGCAGATCGAGTTCAGCCGGGTGATCCAGGAGCACACCGACGCCGAGGGCGGCGAGATGACTCCCGACGAGATCTGGGGCGTGTTCCGCGCCGAGTACCTCGACCGCGAGACCCCGCTCAAGCTCAACTCGGTGCACACCTCGTCGGCTGCGGGGGAGAAGGACGCCCTCTTCGTCAACGTGTACGTCGACGGCGAGCTCCAGTCGCTCGAGGGCGAGGGCAACGGCCCGCTCTCGGCGTTCGTGGCCGCGATCAACGAGCTGCCCCAGAGCTACGACGTCCGGGTCCTCGACTACGCCGAGCACGCGTTGTCCTCCGGCGGCGACGCCGTCGCGGCGGCGTACGTCGAGTGCCTGGTCAGCGACACGATCTACTGGGGCGTGGGCATCGACGCGAACATCGTCACCGCCTCACTCAAGGCCGTGATCTCCGCGGTCAACCGGGCGGCCGGGCACTAGTAGGTTGACCGGCATGCGTCGGTCGGGATCGGTCATCGTCGGAGTCCTGACTGCCGGTGCCGTCGTCGCGGGGTTCGCTCCGTCGGCCGTCGGCGCCGGCGATCCGGGGAGCCCCGGTGCCGCCCCCGCCCGAGCGGGTGTGTCCTACGGCAACCTCTGGAACATCCTCCCGCCCGGGTCGAACGGGAATGTGACCGCGACGGATTTCGCGGCGCTGATGGGCAGCACCACGGCCACGCCCACGACGCCGCCGCACGCCGCCGACCAGCTCGAGATGTACGACGCCCTCACCAAGCGCGACCCGGACCGGATCAGCGAGGCTGACATCGACCGGCTCTACAAGCGCGAGGACCTGGCTCCTGCCACGGTGGTGAGCACGCAGTCACCGAAGCCCGGCGTAACCATCCAGCGCGACGCGTTCGGTGTGCCTTTCATCAACGGCACGACCTTCGACGATGTCGAGTACGGCGCCGGGTACGCCGCCGTCCAGGACCGGATGTTCCTCATGGACGTGTTGCGGCACACCGGTGCGGCCCGGCTGGCCGAGTTCGTCGGGAACACGCCGGGCAACGTCGCGGCGGACCAGGCCCAGCTGCGCGCGTCCTACTACTCGCCGGCCGAGGCGAGCGCGCAGGTGGTCCAGGCCGCCGCGGACGCCGGGTCGAGGGGGCAGCAGCTGCTCGGCGGTGTCGACGCGTTCCTGGCCGGGATCAACCAGGCGCAGCACGACCTGTGTCCGGTGGTCACCGCGCCGACGTGCCCCGTTGAGTACGTCGGGCTGCAGAAGACGCCCACCGACTGGAGCCGCGCCGACGTCGTCTTTGTGAGCTCCCTGGTGGGTGGCATCTTCGGCAAGGGCGGCGGCCACGAGGTCCAGAACGCCGCGTGGTGGCGGGCCCTCCGGGCGAAGTTCGGCAAGAGCGAGGCGCTGAGGATCTACGGCGATCTGCGTGAGAAGAACGACTCCGAGGCGCCGACCACCTCCAGCGCCCGGGCGCAGTACGACCGTCGAGCCTTCGACCCGGACCTGCCCGGCGTGGCCCTCCCGGACGCGAACGGTCCCAGCGCCTCTGGGACGGGCGCGGTGCTGCGCGGGTCTTCGCCACTGCCGGAGAAGGCGAAGCCGAGCCTCGACCTGCCCGGCGGTGTCCACGTCGACCTCTCCCAGCTCGGTGCGCACGGGATGAGCAACGCCCTCCTGGTGGCCGGCAAGGAGTCGAGGACCGGGAAGCCGCTGGCCGTGATGGGGCCGCAGACCGGCTACTACGCACCGCAACTGCTCGTGGAGCAGGTGCTGAACGGCCCCGGCATCCAGGCCCGGGGCGTCGCGTTCGCCGGCGTCAACCTGTTCGTCCAGCTCGGCCGCGGCGTCGACTACGCGTGGTCGGCGACCTCGGCGGGCAGCGACAACGTCGACACCGTGGTGGAGAAGCTCTGCAACGCCGACGGCTCCCGGGCCAATGTCCGGTCGACGGCGTACATGATCGGCAAGAAGTGCGTGCCGATGCAGTCCGACGTGCACTCGGAGACGACCACGCCGAACTTCACCGCGCCGGGAGCGCCGCGGACTTACAACTTCCTGGTGCTGCGCACCCGGCACGGCATCGTGCAGGAGCGCACCACCGTCGACGGCAGGCCGGTGGCGCTGGTGCAGCAGCGGTCGACCTACGGCCACGAGATCGACTCGGTGCTCGGCTTCGGCGAGTTCAACGACCCGGGCTTCGTGCACGACGCGAAGTCGTTCCAGAAGGCCGCGAGCGACGTCGACTACACGTTCAACTGGTTCTACGCCGACGCCAACGACATCTCCTACTACTCCTCCGGGCTGCTGCCGCAGCGGTCGAAGAAGGTGGAGCCCGACCTGCCGCACTGGGCCGGCAAGAGGTTCGACTGGAAGGGCTGGCTGCCGGACAAGTTGCACGCGCGGGAGACGAATCCGAAGCGCGGCTACCTGGTGAGCTGGAACAACAAGCCGGCGCCGGACTTCTCGGCCGCGGACGACAACTGGAGCTACGGCCCGGTCTACCGGTCACTGGCGCTCTCGAAGCGGCTGACCGCGAAGATCAAGGGCCGGAAGAAGATCGACCTGCCCGGCATGGTGGGCGTGATGGCAGGTGCGGCCACCGCCGACTCGCGGGCGGCGTACGTCCTACCCTGGCTGCTCGAGGTGATCGGTGACGACAGGTCGACCGCTCCGGCCCGCGCCCTGCTGAGCCAGTGGCTGAAGGCCGGCGCCCCGCGGGCTGACCGCGACCGCAACGGCGCCTACGAGTACCAGGCCGCGGTCGCCCTGTTCGACACCTGGTGGGAGGACGGCACGAGCTCGGTGGCCTACGACGCCCTCACGGCCCGGTTGGGGCCGCTGGTCCGCCAGCTGCCCCAGGGGCTCGACGACCACCCTCGGTCGGGCGGCGGCTCGTCTTTCAACGGCATCGCCTGGTACGGCTACCTGTCGAAGGATCTCCGCTCGGTCCTCGGCAAGCGGGTGACGGACCCGTACTCGACCGGGTACTGCGGCAAGGGGTCCCTCAAGGCCTGCCGCGCGACGCTGCGTGCCTCGCTGGTCGCCGCGGTGGACCGCGTGCTGCGGAAGCAGCACAAGTCCTCGGTGGCCAAGCTGACCTACGACAAGTCCGAGGACGACATCCGCTCCACCACCGCGGGACTCGTCGGCGTGCGTCCCGTCGACTGGCAGAACCGCCCGACGTTCCAGCAGGTGATCGAGTTCCTGAGTCACCGGTAGCCGCAACCGATGCGTGACCAGCGCGGTCAACCGCGCCGCGTGATGCCCTAGGGACGAATGGTGCCGTTGGGTCATGGCGCCGTTTGCGCGGCCGGGGGACACTCGTAGTGTCTCGGCGGTCTCGGTGCGCTTGGTGCGGGCCATGTCGCATGATGCCGGGCTAGTGAGGGAACAGGTCCATGTCGCCTTTGAGACGACTGTCGGCAGGGTGCGCCACGGTGCTGATGGCATCCGGACTGGTGGTGGCACCGTTCCTGACCGGGCCTGCCACGGCCGCCGAGCTCATCCAGGACGGCGGTTTCGAGGCCGCCACCGGCAACCCGGCCAACAGCCCCAGCTGGACCGAGGCTGACTCCATCGACGGGTCGCCCCTGTGCCTTCCCGACTCGTGCTCGGCCACGAGCTCGACATCCCCGCCGCGCAGCGGCAACGGCTGGGCCCGGTTCGGCGCCTCGACGTCGTCGAGCCACACCGCCAGCCTGTCCCAGACGGTGACCATCCCCGTCGGGACGGCAGTCCTGACGTACTGGTACCGGAACGGCCTGGTGACCACGCCGTTCACGGCGACGCTGCAGGTGCGGGTCGACGGCACGACGGTGAAGACGCACACCGAGGCGTCCACGGCCCAGTCGTCGTACTCCCAGCAGACCGTGAACCTCTCGGCGTACGCGAACGGCGCGAGCCACATCATCTCGTTCAACTACGCCAACAACGCCACGGGTGAGAACCGGATGACTGTCGACGACGTCAGCCTGACCTACACGGCGCCGCCCGTGACGGGGACGCCGACCGTGAGCTCGACGATCCCGGCCTCGCCGTCCAACTCCACGACGCCACTCGTGAAGGGCACCGCCGAGTCCGGCTCGACCGTGACGCTCTACTCCAACAACACGTGCACGAGTGCTGCTCTGGGCACGGGGTCGGCGACCGCCTTCGCGGTCTCCGGGATCACCGCAACGGTGCCGGCGAACGCGACGACCACGATCTTCGCCAAGGCGACCAAGAGCGGCCAGACGGCTTCGGCGTGCTCGACCAGCTCGGTGGCCTACGTCAACGACTCGACGCCGCCGGCCATGGCGACGCTCACGAGCGTGACGCCGACGTCCCCGGGCTCCAGCACCACCCCGGTGGTGAAGGGGTCCGCCGAAGCGGGGTCGACGGTGCGGCTGTACCCGACGGCGGGCTGCACGGGCTCCCCGTCGGCGACGGGGAGCGCGGCGGCGTTCGCTTCCCCTGGGCTGACGGTGACGGTCGCCTCGGGCAGCACGACGACGTTCAAGGCGACCGCGACGGATGCGGCGGGGAACGTCTCGGCGTGCTCGACCAGCTCCCTGACCTACGTCAACGACTCGGCAGCCCCGGCCCAGGTGGTGCTGACCAGCGTGACACCCTCGTCGCCGAGCACCACCCCGGTGGTGCAGGGCACCGCGGAGGCTGGGTCGACGGTGAAGCTGTACGCCACCGCGGGCTGCACGGGTACGCCGGCGGCGACCGGCACGGCGGCGGCGTTCGCCGCACCCGGTCTCACGGCAACCGTGGTGCTGGGCAGCACCACGACCTTCCGGGCGACCGCGACGGATGCGGCGGGAAACACCTCGGCCTGCTCGACCAGCTCGTTGACCTACACCAGCGATCTGCTCGACGGGGGGTTCGAGGCTGCCACCGGCGACCCGGCCGACAGCCCCTTCTGGACCGAAGCCGACTCGCTGGCCGGGTCGCCGCTGTGCACCATCGCCACCTGCACGCCGGGCGCCGAGATCGCCCCGCACACCGGCAACGCGTGGGCCTGGTTCGGCGGTTTCGCCGCAGCGGGTCACACCGGGAGCCTCGCCCAGGTCGTGACCCTTCCCGTCGGCAGCGTCTCCCTGACCTACTGGTACCGGAACAGCTCCGTGACTCCGCCGTTCGATGCCGTCCTGCTGGTCCAGGTCGACGGGACGACGGTGAAGACCCACACCGAGGCGTCCGTGGCTGAGGGGGCGTACAGCAAGCAGGTCGTCGACCTGTCGCCGTTCGCGGACGGCGCGAGCCACCTCCTGTCGTTCAGCTACGTGAACGGGGGAGAGGGCGTCAACAACATGCTGTTGGACGACGTGGGCCTGAGCCCCGGCGCGGCCCCGCACACCGCCACGCCGACCGTCACCGCGACGACCCCCACCTCGCCGTCGACCTCGACGACGCCGAAGGTGAGGGGCACCGCCGAGGTCGCGTCGACGGTGACGCTCTACTCGAACAGCACGTGCACGAGCGGGGCGCTGGGGACCGGGACCGCGGCCGAGTTCGCGGCCGCCGGAATCACCGCGACCGTGCCGGCACAGACGGCGACCACCACCATCTACGCGAAGGCGGTCAAGGCGGGACAGAACGACTCCGCCTGCTCGACTACCTTCGTGGCCTACTCCCACCTCGGCGCGCCGGAGACCACGCTGGTCAAGACGCCCAAGAAGACGGTCTCCACGAGGAAGCGGAAGCACAAGGTTGCTTTCGTTTTCGCCTCGGCAACTGCTGGTGCCACCTTCGAGTGCAGCATCGACGGCAAGGCGTTCAAGGCGTGCACCTCGGGCCACAAGTTCAAGCTCAAGGTCGGCAAGCACACCTTCGCGGTGCGCGCAGTCGCCCACGGTCTGACCGACCCGACTCCGGCCACCTACAGCTTCAGGATCAAGCGCAAGCGCTAGCAGTAGCCGACCACCAGCGTTCCCCGGTGCTGGTTACCGGCTCGTAACCTGCGCGTGCTGCGGCTCGTTGGGCGCGCATGCGGCGAACCTCACTGGGACTGGTCGGAGTCGTCGCGACGGGAGCCCTCGTCGCGACCATGGCATCCACGGCGGTGGCTGCCAATGATCCGGGGAGTCCCGGCGGAGACCCGTCCGCGCCGGCGAAGGCGGGGGAGTCCTACGGCAATCTCTGGAACATCCTGCCGCCGGGCTCGAACGGCAACGTGACCGCGCTCGACGTCGCGGCACTCGGGGGCACGACGGCGACGCCGACGTCGCCGGCGCACTTCGCCGACCAGCTCGAGATGTACGACTCGCTCACCAAACACGATCCGGGCAGCATCACCCAGGCAGACATCGAGCAGCTCTACAAGCGCGAGGACTTCATCCCCGCGACCGTGGTGAGCACGAAGTCCCCGAAGCCGGGCGTGACCATCCAGCGCGACGGGTTCGGCGTGCCGTTCATCAACGGCGCCACCTTCGACGACGTCGAGTACGGCGCCGGGTACGCCGCGATCGAGGACCGGATGTTCCTGATGGACGTGCTGCGGCACACCGGCGCCGCCCGGATGGCCGAGTTCGTCGGCAACACGCCGGGCAACGTCGCGATGGACCAGGAGCAGCTCCGCACGGCGTACTACACGCCCGCCGAGGCGAATGCGCAGATCGTGAAGGCCGCAGCTGCCGCCGGTGCCTACGGCCAGAAGCTGCTCGGTGGGGTGGACGCGTTCCTGGCCGGCATCAACCAGGCCCAGAAGGACCTGTGTCCGGTCGTTGCCGCACCGACCTGTCCCGCGGAGTACGTCGCGCTGCAGAAGGTCCCGACCGACTGGACCCGCTCGGACATCGCCTACATCGCCTCGCTCGTCGGCGGCATCTTCGGCAAGGGCGGCGGCCACGAGGTCCAGAACGCCAAGTGGTGGCAGGCGCTCAAGGCGCGGTTCGGCAAGCAGCAGGCGCTGGAGATCTACGGCGACCTCCGCGAGAAGAACGACCCGGAGGCGCCGACGACGTCCAGCACCAGCGCGCCGTACGACGGCACCGCGTTCAACCCGGACCTGCCCGGGGTCGCGCTGCCCGACCGCAAGGGCGCCACCGGCTCGGGCACCGGCGCGACGCTGCGTGGCTCGGCGCCCGCGGCCGCGCCCGGCACGGTGCAACCGAGGCTGGACCTGCCCGACGGCGTCCACGTCGACCTGTCCCAGCTCGGGGCACACGGCATGAGCAACGCACTGCTGGTCAAAGGCAAGGAGTCGAGCACAGGGCAGCCGCTGGCGGTGATGGGGCCGCAGACCGGCTACTTCGCGCCGCAGCTGCTGGTCGAGCAGGTTCTCAACGGCCCCGGGATCCAGGCCCGCGGGGTCGCCTTCGCCGGCACCAACCTCTTCGTGCAGCTCGGCCGCGGCGTCGACTACGCCTGGTCCGCCACGTCGGCCGGCAGCGACAACATCGACATCGTCGCCGAGAAGCTCTGCAACTCCAACGGCACCAAGGCGACGGTCAGCTCGACCAGCTACCTGGTCGACAAGTTGTGCGTCCCGATGCAGTCCGACGTGCACTCCGAGACCACCACGCCGAACCTCTCCGCGCCGGCGCCGTCCACGACGTACAACTTCCAGGTGCTGCGCACCCGGCACGGCATCGTCCAGCAGCGCACCACGGTCGGCGGCAAGCCCGTCGCGCTGGTGTCCCAGCGGTCGACGTACGGCCACGAGGTCGACTCGGTCCTCGGGTTCGGCGAGCTCAACGACCCGGGCTTCGTGCACAGCGCCAAGACCTTCCAGAAGGCCGCCAGCGACATCGACTACACGTTCAACTGGTTCTACGCCGACTCCAAGGACATCTCGTACTACTCCTCCGGGCTGCTGCCGAAGCGGTCGAAGAAGGTCGAGGCGGACCTGCCGCACTGGGCCGGCAAGAAGTACGACTGGAAGGGCTGGCTGCCGGACAAGTTGCACGCCCGCGAGACCAACCCGAAGCGCGGCTACCTGGTCAGCTGGAACAACAAGCCGGCGCCGGACTTCTCGGCCGCCGACGACACGTGGAGCTACGGCGCGGTCTACAGGTCGCAGGCGCTCGAGAAGCGGCTGGTCGCCAAGATCAAGGGCAAGAAGAAGATCGACCTGCCCGGCATGGTCGGCGTGATGGCCGGCGCCGCCACGGCGGACTCGCGGGCGGCGTACACGCTCAAGTGGCTGCTCAAGGTGATCGGCAAGGACAAGAAGACCGCCGCCGCGCGCGCCTTGCTCAAGCAGTGGCTGAAGGCCGGTGCCCCGCGTGTCGACCGGGACCGGAACGGCGCCTACGAGTACCAAGCCGCGATCGCGCTGTTCGACTCGTGGTGGGAGGACGGCCAGAACTCGGTCGCCTACGACGTCCTCTCCGGCCGGCTCGGGACACTGACCCACCAGCTGCCGCAGATTCTCGACGACCACCCTCGCCTGGGTCAGGGCTCGTCGTTCAACGGCGTCGCGTGGTACGGCTACGTCTCCAAGGACCTCCGCTCGGTCCTGGGCAAGCACGTAACCGGGCCGTACTCGACAGGCTACTGCGGCAAGGGCTCGCTCAAGGCCTGCCGCGCGACCCTGCGGGCCTCACTCGCCGCGGCCGTGGCGCGGGTGCTCCAGAAGCAGGGCAAGTCCTCGGTCAGCCAGCTGACCTACGACAAGTCCGAGGACGACATCCGCTCGACCACCGCCGGCGTGGTCGGCGTCCGGCCGATCGACTGGCAGAACCGCCCGACGTTCCAGCAGGTGATCAGCTTCTTGGGTCATCGGTAGTCGACGACCGTCTCGGCGCCTGTCGCGGCCGCAGATCCCGGTGAAGTCGGTCCCCGGGACCGGCTCGAGCCGACCAGCGGTCAGCTGGACAGAGCCGCCAGCTGCGGCGAGGGAGGCACCCTCAGCTCTCCGCAGGCCCGCAGCGCGTCGGCGAGCACCTCGTCCGCCTCGGCGTCGCGACCCAGGGCCCTCAGCACGCGGACCAGTCGGGTCGCTCGCGTCTCGTCGTACCGGTCCAGCCCGCGGGCCTGGGTCAGGTAGCGCGCCGCCTCACCGAGCTCGCCGACGGTGGTCGCGGCGTCGGCCACCCGGTCGGCCAGGGTGCCCACCGCCAGTGCGAGCTCGTCGCGGAGGTCGTCGAGGAACGGGTCGGTCCCGCTCTCCGGCACGCCGGCGACCGCTGCGAGGGCGCGTCGGGCGGCCTCGATGCCAAGCTCCGGCACGGTGTGCCGGACCCGGGCGACCTTGAGGACCGCATGCACGTCCACGTCGACGTCCGCGGCCAGCGCGAGCCGGTCGCCCCGGCGTACGACGACATCTCCGATCGAGCCGCGCAGCCGGTTGAGGGTGTTGCGGAGCCTACGGCGGGCGACCGCCTGCGGCAGACCCAGCCAGAGGAGGTCGAGCACCTCGTCGCTGTCGACGTCCTGGCGGACGGCCACAGCGACCAGCAGTGTGGTCTCGTCGCCGCGCCGTGGGGTCCGGACCCCGTGAGGCCCGTCCACGCTCACCTCGCCACACACGCGGACCAGGCGCCGCTTGGTGCCGACGGGGGTCGCGGCAGAGCGACCGACCAGGGCCCGTGCCCACAGGGCCAGCTCCGGCTCGACCGCCTCGACAACTTCGGGATGGCCGAGGGCGGCCGCAGACCCGAGTGCGCCGTCCACCAGTGCCCGGGCCCGGTCGGTGTCACCTGCTCGCGCGGCCGCCCATGCCTCGAGGAGTCGGATCCGCCATTCCGTGAGCGGGGTCCGCGCGCATCGTGCGGCGAGCTCCGGCACCAGCGCGGAGTCGCCGTCTCGAGCTGCCAGCATCAGCTCGGCCATGTCGAAGGCGGTGGCGAAGTCGCGGTTCGCCGGGTGCGCGTTGCCAACACGCAGATGCGCGCGAGCGTCGTCGTACTCCCCGAGAGAGGCCAGCATCTCGGCCGCTTCAGCGTGGAAGGCGACACCCGCTGGGAGTCGGTACCACTCGCCGCGGTTCGCCTCGACCACGGCGAGCTGCCGTCGGGTGGCGGCCAGGTCAGGAAGGCGGGACGCGACGATGGCGGCCGACCAGGCGGTGTAGGCGGTGAGAGCCGAGTCCGCGCGGGCCGTGGCGAGCTCGGCCACCTCGCGCAGCGCCGCCTCGGCGTCGTCGGGCCGGCCCGCGACGCTGAGCACGTCCGCTAGGAAAGTCAGGACCCGGCCCCTCATCTGGCTGCCGGGGGCGGAGAGTGCCAGGGCGCGCTCGATGTGCTCAACGGCGCGACCGACGCGTCCGGCGCGGTAGTCGGAGCCGACGCCCAGGCTGAGCCATGCGTCCGCCTCCCACTCGCGCTCGCCGTTCACGCGGAGTAGTGCCGTCGCCTCGTGGAGCAGGTCGTAGGAGCTCGCGACCGCCTCGTCCTCGTGGTGGAGGAGGTCGACGAGGGACTCGGCCATCAGCAGGCGGGCTCGTGAGACCTCGTCCGCGTGCGGCCTGAGCCGCTCGGCCCGTGCGTGCACCTCGGCACCCTTGCCTTGGCGGGCCAGCTCGCGGACCAGCTCGGCCTCGACCGGCACCCAGCCCTCGGACTGGGGCACCACCAACCGCTCGAGCCGCGACAGCCATTCCGCTCGGACCTGGGCCTGCATGCTGAACTCGGCGGCCCGCACCAGGGCGAGCAGCCCGTGGGGTCGTCTCAGGACCTGCTCGTCGGGCCAGCCGCGCGCCACGGCCTCCAGCTCGCCACGGTCGAGCTCGTCGAGCTGGGCCCAGAGGCGGGATCGGTCGGGGGCAGTGAGTGAATCGGCCAGTAGGTCGATCAGCGACTCGATGTCGTGCTGGGCATGCAGCCACCTGACCGCCACCGCGAGCTGACCATGGCCTGCGTACCAGCGGGCGGCCGTGCGCCGATCTTCCTCGGACGCTCGGGCGTCGACGTCACCCGCCCCGCGGGCGGGGACATACCAGCCGTCACTGCGGCGGTGCAGCGTGGTCGCGGAGGTGGCCAGTCTTCTCCACGCCCCCGGGCCGAGCAGCTCGTCGACCAGACCCGGCGAGAGCAGAGGTAGTCCGACCAGGACGTCGGCACCGACGGGCACCTCGCCGTTGCCTCCACGCTGTCCTGCGGCGAGATCACGGACCGCGCGTACGACCTCGACAGGCCGACCGGCCGTACGGCGGACGAGACCCGCGACAACGTCCCGGTCCAGGTGGTCGAGGTCGTGGGCACGCAGCAGCGCGGCCACCTCTTCCCCCGAGAGGACCACCTCCTCCACGGCGCCAAGACTGACACACGCTCGCGCCGACCCGGGACCTTGTGGCGTCGAACCAGGGCCGACCCCCGGACTACGGGTCGGGTCAAGGCGCGGGGATCTTCACCTTCTTTCCGGGTCGGCTCCACGGGCTCGCCCCGACGGCGTTGGTCGCCTGGACGCGGCAGGAGTACCTCTTGCCCTTGGTCAGCTTGGCCACTTTGAGCTTGGTCGTGGCGCCGGAGGCGGTCCGGGTCTTGCCACCCTTCGCGGCACAGGAGGCCACATAGGAGGTCACCGGTGAGCCACCGTCGCCACCCGGTCGGAAGCTGACCTGGAGCTTGCCGCCGTTGAGCTTGGTCTTGGTGACGGTGGGTGCACCCGGGGCCTTCTTCGTGGGCGGCGGAGTGCTCGACGCCGGGCCCTTGTCGATCGTGGGCAGCGTGGGCACGGCGGGGTTGCCCGGCGCGGGCGGCTCGACGTACGGCGGCACCGGCGCGCCAGCGTCCACGACCTTGGCCCCGGCCGGGTGCGCCTTGGTGAGCGGGGACTGCAG
>JAWWPK010000577.1:0-6023 GCA_033854925.1 Nocardioidaceae bacterium
TCGCCGCCACCACCGCGGATGCGGTCGTCGCCGGACCGGCCGCAGAGCAGGTCATCGCCGCCACGTCCGTTGATCCGGGCATCACCGCGGCCGGCCACGATCACGTCGGCACCGTTGGTGCCCCGGATGCGGTCGTCGCCCGGGGTGCCGACGATCGTCGCGGCCTTCCCGAAGCACTCGCTATCGGCTGCCGCAGGGGCGGCTGCGCTGGCCGGGTTCAACGCCCCGAGAGCGCCCAGTGACAGGACCACCGCGAGGGTGAGTGCCAAGCCGCCGATCGCAGTGCGTCGGGTGCGGTGATGCTGGACGGGGTGGGGGGTCGTCCTCGCGGTCACGCAAGCTCCTCGGATCGAACATCACCCCGATGGGGGTGTACGGCGACATCGACGCACACAGGTTGACACCTCGTGCGCTTGAGAACCATGAGCCAACCGGGGGGTTTGCCCGCGACATCAGATCACGCGGGCGACGCCCGAGTACGAGGTTCACGCGAATGGGGTCAGGCCAGGCACCAACCCACCGCATGGGCCCGGATCTGCGGCCCTGAGGGCGGCTCGTCGGGATGTGGTGCTCGGGCATCGGATCGGTTTGGTGAGGCGCGCGGGCCACGCTGGGGCCACACGACAGTCCAGAACGACCACTATGCGCCGTTCTGAACCGTCTACGAAATGTCGCCCTGACCTGCGGAAACGTCGATATTCGGCGAGTTCCCCGGGCCGTTGTCTCGGGCTCCGGAGGCGGAAGCGTAGGTTCGAATCCTACCGGGGGCGCACACCACCAGGCGTTGAGAAGCGAGTGCCGCGCTCTGTTCGACGGCGGAAGCGTAGGTTCGAATCCTACCGGGGGCGCACATCACCAGGCGTTGCGAAACGAGTGCCGCGCTCTGTTCGACGGCGGAAGCGTAGGTTCGAATCCTACCGGGGGCGCCCTGTTCAGACCCGGGTTGACCTGCGGAAACGCGTTTCGACCCGTAAGTCATCGAATCAAGAGCTCGCCGTTGCCGTAGCCGCTCCCCGTGGCAGGTTCCGCACTGACGGCACCGCCGCTACCCACACGGACGCGCCCACGCCGATGACCGTCATCGCCAG
This sequence comes from Nocardioidaceae bacterium, assembly GCA_033854925.1. Lineage (GTDB taxonomy): Bacteria > Actinomycetota > Actinomycetes > Propionibacteriales > Nocardioidaceae > Nocardioides. The sequence continues at coordinate 1,089 of JAWWPK010000577.1, forward strand.
CAGGGTCTTGTGCAGGCCGTACGCCGCACTGGCCGCGCCGGCCATCAGGTTGCCGAGCGGGATCACCCCTGCGGTGGACAGGTAGTCGTAGCTGGAGACCCGCGAGAGCGAACGCGCCGGCACGTGCTCGCCCAAGGTGGTCTCCCAGAGCGTGAACGACCCGGTGACGCAGACACCGGCGAGCAGTTCCAGCCCGCCGATCCCCCAGGTTCCGAAGCCGCTCCCGATGATTGCGGCCTGGCAGGACGCCCCCACCAGCATCAGGCTCGCGACTCTCAGCGCGAACCGTGGTCGCCAGCGCAAGAAGAGGAGGTCCCCGAGCAGGCAGCCGACCCCGAAGCACGCCACGACCACCGCCCACGAGTGGGCACCGTCCAGCTCGCGGGTCATCAGCACGGGCCCGATCACGAAGATCGAGGGCAGCACGATGGCGTGGTACACGCTCATCCCGCCTAGGAACGCCAGCACCCAGTGTCGGCTACGGACCTCGCCCCAGCCCTCACGCAGGCTGGTCCAGAAGTGGTCCGTCGGGGCGGGGTCCTCGTCGTGCATCGCCGCCGCGACCATCCGCGGGCGCAGCGGCAGCAGCAGCCCCACCGAGACGACGAAGGTGAGCGCATCGAAGAGCAGGGCGCCACCCGGCCCGCCGGCATACGCGATCAGGAGTCCCGCGGTCACCGGGCCAGCGATGTTCGCCACTGAGAACGTCAGCCCGCGCAAGGCATTGGCCGGCTGCAGGTTGGCCGGCGTCACTGTCGAAGGCAGCAGCCCCGTGAACGCGGGTGCGAAGAACGCGTCCGCTGCTCCATAGACCGCGGCTATGCCGACCAGCGCCGGCACGGTCGCGTCGCCGCCGAGCAGCAGCACCGCGGCCACCACCTGGCAGATCATTCGGACCAGGTCCGACGCGATCAAGATCCGCTTGCGGTCCAGCCGGTCCGCCCACACTCCCGCCGGCAGGGCCAGGACCACGAACGGGAGGAACTGCGCGGCGGAGACAACCGCGACGGCACCCACGCCGCCCCCGGTGGCCAGCACCGCGAAGGGCAGGGCCACCGATGTGACCCGGTCGCCCAGGACAGAGAGGACCTGGCTGCCGAACAGGAGCCGGTACTGCGGTTCCTCGAGCAGCACCGCCGGCAGTCGGAATCGTCGCGTCAGCACAGAACGGGGGCCTCGCCGTCAGGACTTCGAGCTAGCCAGAACACGTCACGGTCTCACTGGGTCGCCAGAGCGGACGGCGTCCACGACGTCGATGACTGCTTGGCCGGCCGCTGCGGCTTGCGGCTCGTCCTCCGTCAGCGACGCGTGAGTGGCGTCCGGCAGGATCCGTTGGACGCTGTTGGACGACAGGCCGGTCATCTCCGTTTGCAGTGGCAGCCATCCGGTCATTGCGTCCTTCACGGCGGTCACGACGATCAGTGGCTTGTCGCCGATGCTGGTGAGGGCCTGGGACTCAGTGAGCGCTCTCGGGAGTGCGATGAGCTCGTCTCGGAGGCTTCTGTACTGGTCGGGGCTTGACCAGACTCTTCTGACTTCGTCGCGAGCGGCGGCCGGCAGGCCGGCGACCGCGGACTTGTAGAAGAGCCTCATCACGCCCGTGCGCGCCAGCGACGGTGCAAGGGCCATCCCCTTGCGCAGTCCCGCATAGTCGGTGGGGTAGTCGGGCAGCCTCGTCATCGCTTGGCTGGGCTGGGCATCGAGCAGCACCATGCCTGCGACCTGGTCGGGGTACTCCGCGGCGTAGATCTTGATGTAGGCAGCCCCGGAGGAATGACCCACCAGGACGTAAGGACCGTCGATGTGGGCCGTGTCGAGCAAGGCGTGCAGGTCGGCGGCATTGGCGATCGCATCCTGGGCGTGCGGTGCTGGTTCGCTCCAATCCCTGCCGGAGCGGTCGTAGACGCAGACACGCGTCGACTTCGCGACCGCTGGCTGGATCCAGCCGGCCATCATGGCGCCTGACTCGCCCAGGCCGGGTTCGAGGACCACTGTGGGGCTGCCTGTTCCGATGCAGCTGATGCGCATCTTGTGGTCGCCGACGTCGACCAGCTGGCCCTGCATGACTGCGGAAGAGGTGTCGCGCAGCTCGCTGACCTTCTCGTAGCCGCCGCCGACGCCGGCGAGGACCGTGAGCGCCAGGACCGGGTAGAGAACCACTCGACGAGACCAGTTGTGCAGGGTGCGCCTGGCCCGGAGCAGGCTCCAGACGGCCAGCACGACGAGAAGGACGGGCCACACCCACCCGATGGCGCGCATGACGCTGTCTGAGGGTCGGAGCACGAGGCTGGCCACACCGAGCGCGGCCAGCGACATCGCTGGAACCCAGGCCCAGGCTTGAGGCTGCTCGGTGCGGCGCAGCGTGGACGCGAGCAGCGCCCAGCCGAAGGCGAAGCCCAGCAGCACCCACCCCGTGATGACAGGTTCGATTGCCCCGTCGAAGACGAGCAGCACCAGGACCAGAGCCGTCACTGTCCCGGCGAGCATGCTGGCGACGGCCCTGAGACCGATGCGGCTCTTTCCTGAGCGCTGAGAGTCGAGGCGGTCCGCCTCCGGCTCCGTTTCCCCGGCTGGGCGGGCAACGGTGTTCGTCACGACGGCTTCCCCCACGCGAGTCCGCGTCGAATGTGACCGAGAAAAGACGTCAGCGGCGCGCTTTGACGTTCCCCTGGCTTTGACGCTACTCCCGGGCGTCGTGGCGGGTCGAGCGTGGGCGAGGTCTTCGAACTCGGGCGTCATCGGGCGTACTCCTTCTGGGCAGGGTGGGTGAATGAGCGGTCGGTGTCGCGGGTGATGCGGTCGACGAGCCACGCGGCGTCGTGCTGGACGAAGCCGAGAAGGGCTGAGCCGCGGGTGTGCTGCCAGGGCAGGCCAATGAAGGAGAGCCCCGGCACCTCCGTGAGGCCGCGGTGGTGAAGGACCTGGCCGCTGTCGACGACACCCGGGACATCGATCCAGGAGTAGTCGCGCGCGAAGCCCGTGGCCCAGATGACCGTCGAGGCGGCGGGGACCGAGTCGGCGGAGGTGAGCCGGGGGCGGATCGTGACCCCGGCGCGGCGCAGATCGCGTATCGGCGTACCGATGACGAGGTCACCGCGGGTGCGCATCCGGCGGGCCAGGAGGGACTGGTCGGTCTTGGTGACGACGCCCAAGCGGGTGAGCCACCAGAACAGGTCGCGACCGAGGAGGCGCTGAGGCAGCTGCGTTGACTCGGTGCCGACCGCGAGCGTCACGTGATGGGTTGCGGCGAGCTCGAGGGCGATCTGGCGACCAGAGTTGCCGGCGCCGACCACGGTGACCGGGCCGGAAGGGACGTCGGCGGGGTTGCGGTAGTGCGAGCTGTGCAGCTGGACGACGCCGTGGCCGAGCTCCTGGGCAAGCGCCGGAACGACTGGCCGCTGGAACGGGCCGGTGGCGACCACGACCTGGCGCGCCATCAGCCGGCCTTGGCTGGTGTGGATGGCGAAGCCACCGCCTCGCGCCCAGACGAGTCGCTGCACCGCGCAGTTGAGCAGGACGGGCAGGTCGAAGCGACGGGCGTACTCGACGAGGTAGTCGGCGGCCTCGTCCTTGGTCGGGTAGGTGTCGACCGGAGCTGGGAACGCCATGCTGGGCAGGGCGTCGTACTGCGCTGCGGTGAAGAGTCGCAGCGAGTCCCAGCGGGAGCGCCAGGCGTGGCCGATCTCGGGGGCGGCGTCGACGACGAGGAAGCGCAAACCGCGCTGCTTTAGGTGGTACGCCGTCGCGAGGCCGGCCTGACCGGCGCCGATGACGACGACGTCGAGCCCGTCGTCGGTGGTCGTGAGCTCCATGGGGACTCCTTGGTAGGTGGGGCGGGTCCGTGGGTGGACCGGTGGCCTCACGCTCCCAATCAGCGGGGCCGGGTCGCGCCGGTGAAATGGCCGGGTTCCCAGGTCAGGAGTCGAACGGTGCGAGGCGGATCGCGGCGCCGAAGGCGCCGTAGCGATGGAGAAGATTGGTGCGGCCCTCGGGCACGCGGGCGGCTTCCTGGGCGAACACGGCAGCGAAGACCTGTTTGAAGTTCTCGCGCGGGTAGGAGGCGACTGCGCTGCTCAGGGTCGTGGCCGGCAGCTCCCAGGAGCGGAGGCCGAGGACGTCCACGGAGGCTCCTGCTGACAGCAGGTAGGCGACGGGGCCTGCGGACAGGTCGACACCGGGGCTGTGGTGGAGCGTGATGGCCGTCTGCATCGTGGTGCTGGCCGTGCTGGAGAGTCCGACCCGCTCGGCGACATCGCGCGCGACGCGGGCACTTTCGAGGGTGAAGTCCGAGTCTCCAGTCGGGTTGACCAGGCCGGTGTCATGAAGCATCGCCGCAGCGAACAGGAGCTCGTCGTCGACCTCGATGCCTTCGAGCTCCCCCAGGGCACGACCGAACGTGTAGGCGCGGTGGCTGTGGTTGACCAGAGCAGCGCTCATCATCCTGCGCGCCCGATCCTCGGCCGCGCGGGTGAGCACGGTGCTGGGCGGAACCAGACGTGACAAGGGGATGTAGGCGTGTCGTCCGGAGTTGAGGCGCACCAGCACGGAGAGCCGTCCGACCGCGTTGCGGACGTGGCTGCGCATCAGAGGCCGTAGAAGGGAGCGCCGCTCGGCCGGCGAGAGCCAGCCTGCGGTCTGCTGGACCCAGACAACAGTGCCCAGTTCGGGGTGTCGGTTGTTCACGCCACTCACACTGGTGGCGTAGGGGCGACATCGCGCCGGTCAAAGTGCCGGGATGCCTTCAGCCGAGGTCGAGCTGGGCGAGTTCCCCGCGGGAGGTGATGCCAGTCTTCGTGAACACGTTGCGCAGGTGGAACGCGACGGTTCGCGGTGAGATGAAGCACTGCGCCGCGACGTCCTTGTTCGACATGCCCTGGCTGACGAGCTGTGCGATGTGGAGCTCGGTGGGCGTGAGCTGGACCAGGGTCGAAGGAT
>JAWWPK010000578.1:0-3784 GCA_033854925.1 Nocardioidaceae bacterium
GTCTCGTAGAGCTCGGGGTTCCCGGTCTCGATGCCGGCCCAGACACCGCCCTCGAAGTAGGTGTTGCCGGGCGAGACGGTGTTGGCGCGGATCCCCTTCTCGGCCAGCTGCAGAGCCAGTCCGTTGATGTAGCCGATGATCGCGGTCTTGGCTGTGCCGTAGGGCCCGGAGGCGAAGTCCGACTCGCGTCCGGAGACGCTGGAGATGGCGATGATCGAGGCCGCCTCGCTGCGCTCGAGGTGTGGCATCGCGGCGCGCACGAGGCGGACCGTGTGCATGAGGTCGACGTTGAGGCTGGCCTGCCAGTTCTCCTCGGTGTCCGGGATGGCGAGGGCGCTGACGTTGGCGACCACCACGTCGAGGCCGCCGAACGCGGCGGCGGACTCCTCCACCCAGGTGGCGAGGGCGTCGGCGTCGCCCACGTCGAGGACGCTGGCGGTGACGCTGCCGCGGTCCTGCAGGGCTTCCTGAGTAGCGGCGACCTCGTCTGCGTCACGTGCGCAGAAGCCGACGGTGGCGCCTTCGTCGAGGAAGGCCTCGACGATGGCGCGGCCGATGCCACGGGTGCCGCCGGTGACGAGGACGCGGGTGCCGTTGAGCTGCAGATCCATGGGGCTGACCTTCCTAGATGGTGCCGAGCGACCGGGCCCGGCCGACGAGATCGGCATGGATGCCGTCGAACGCGTCGACGGGAGGCAGGAGCGCCTTCGGCGCCTTGACGACGACGCTGTAGTTGGCGTCGACGACGTTCGCGATCGGCGCCTTCGCGATCTGGGAGCAGAGCTGGTAGGCGTCCATCTGATGCAGGTCGTAGAGCTCGGCCATCCAGTGCACGAGCTCGGCGTTCGCGATCCGCCAGGAGTCCTCCATCGGCCGGCTCGAGCCCACGGTCATCCAGTGGGTGTCGTCCTCGATCCGGGGCCAGCCGGGTGCGTTGCCCTTGATGAGCTCCACGATGAGGGTGGTGGTCATCGCGCCTTCGACCGCCGTACCGCAGGCCTCGCCCTCGCCCTGGCGGTAGTGACCGTCGCCGATGGAGAACATCGCCCCTTCGACGTTGACGCCCAGGAAGACCGTCGACCCGGCGCGCATCTGGGGCGTGTCCATGTTGCCCCCGAAGCGGTCGGGCACCAGCGAGGAGCGCACCTCACCTCCCGCCGGGGCGACGCCGACGGTGCCGAGCATCGGCTCGCAGGGCAGCTCGATGCGTTGCTCGCTGTGTCGTGCTGCGAAGGCCACGGTGTTGCGGTCGCGGTCGAGCCCGTAGATCCAGGTGGTGTCGGGCAGCGGCTCCTGAAGCGTGACGACCCGGTCGGTGCTGGTCATCCCGCCGAAGAACGGGATCGCGGCCGACGCACCCCAGTCGCGGGCCGGCTCCAACGAGACGAGGTGCAGCACCAGGGTGTCGCCGGGCTCCGCGCCTTCGACGTGGAACGGACCGGTCTGCGGGTTGACGTACCTCAGGTCGACCTTCTCGCTCGACAGGTCGTCGACGCTGCGGAGCACGCCGCAGAACGCGTCGTCGGACCAGAGCCGCAGCGCCGTGCCGGGCTTGATGCGCATGGCGGGAGGAGCGCCTCCGAACGTGTACACGTACTGCTCGCGGGTCGGCGTGTACTCGATGACGTCCATCCGACGGAAATTACCTCAGGCCCGCGCAGGCGTACATCGTCCATCGACGTCCGGGTCCGTTGAGCACTAGTGTCGGGCGGCGTAGCACTCGAGGCCTCTTCTCGACGGGAGCGCGCGATGGCCGACGTTGATGGTGAACAACCCACCCCAGGACTGCGAAGGGGCGCCGTCGGTTTCAGCGGAGTGCTCTTCCAGAGCATCACGTTCATGGCGCCCGCGATCGCGACCGCGCTGTCCATCCCCGCGGGGATCGCGTTCAGTGGCGGCGGCGCGCCGCTCTCGGTGCTCTTCGCGCTCGTCGCGTCGCTGTTGGCCGCAGTCTCGATCGGGCAGCTCTCCAAGCACATGCCGACCTCGGGTTCCTTCTACACCTACGTCAGCAACGGCCTCCATCCCGTGGTGGGGTTCCTTGTCGGGTGGGGGTTCCTGCTCGGGATCCTCGTCGGCGGCCCGTTCCTGGCCCTGCAGATGGGGTTCATCGTCGCCGGCACCACGAACTCGGAGTGGGGCTGGTCGACGGACCTGTGGTGGGTCTGGACCGTGGCCGTCTGCCTGCTCGTGTTCTGGCTGGGCTACCGCGGCATCAAGGCCTCGACCGGGGCCGGCATCCTGCTCGGTGCCTTCGAGATCCTCGTGTTCGTCGCACTGTCCCTGACCCTCATCGTCCAGGCAGGCGGCGACAACACGCTCAAGGTGTTCGGCACGCACTACGCCAACAACCCCGACTACCACGGCTTCTCCGGGGTGGTCGTCGGCTCGATCTTCACCATCCTGGCGTTCATCGGGTTCGAGGAGGCGGCGCCGCTCGCGGAAGAGGCGCACGAGCCGCACCGGACCGTCAACAAGGCGATCATCTTCTCGTGCATCGGGATCGGCGTGTTCTACATGCTCAACACCTACGCCAGCACGATCACGTTCGGGCCGGCGAAGATGACCGGCTTCGTCGGTGCCGGTGACAGCAACCCGTGGCAGAACCTGCTCGCTCGGGACGCCTGGGGGACGGTCGGCTTCGTGCTCGTCTTCATCGCGCTCATCAACTCCGTGATCGCCAACCAGAACGCCGCCAACAACTCGTCCACGCGCACGCTGTTCTCGATGGGCCGGATCCGGCTGCTCCCGACGCAGTACGGCGTCCTGACCCGCGGCTCCCCGATGCTTGCCCTGGTCACGCAGCTCGTGGTGAGCGTCGGTGTGGCGCTCTGGCTCGGCAACCAGTACGACCCCTACACGGGCTTCGTGATCCTGGCGACGATCCTGGTGGACATCTTCGCGCCGATGTACATCCTGTTGAACATCGCCTGCATCACCTACTTCTGGCGCTACCGCCGGGCCGAGTTCAGCTGGCTCCTCCACGGGTTGATCCCGGTGCTGGGAGCGCTGGCCTTCATCCCGGCGTTCTGCGCCGGCGCGGGGATCCCGGTCTTCAGCTTCATCACGGCCCTGCCGAAGCCGCTGTCGTACGCCGGACCGGCGGCCGGGATCTGGATGGCCATCGGAGTGGTCTACCTGGTCGTGCTCCTGGTGACGCGTCCGGGCCGGATCACCGAGACCAAGCGGGTGTTCGCAGAGGACTGAGCGGCTGCGAGGCGGCTGGATGGCAAGACTTCCAACGCCTGGACGCGCCGGAAAGACGCAGACTAGCGAAGCGTCAAGGGAGCAGAGACGGAGCTCTCCATGCCGAAGTCCGGCAACGCACGAGCCCGCACCACGAGCGGATGGTGAGTGTGCCAACGGGCCCGGATCACCGCGACCCCGTGCCGGTTCGTCTCGGCGTGGTAGTAGTGCGGCGGCAGGTTCGTCCAGACGCCGTGGTCGCGGCGCTGGATGGCGACCTCGGCAAAGGGCGTGCCGAGGTACCCAGCCGGCCGCTCGTCACGGACGGTGACGGTCAGGGTGAACAGGCGGCCCAGAGTGAGGTCGTGGTGGGGTGTCGTCAGGGTCGTTCTCGACCGGACCGCGCGGATGGTCAGCGTCGCGTCCGGAAGCGTGAAGGGGACCATGCTGGAACTCGTGTCGTTGCTCTGTCCGCTGGCACGGAGCGTGTAAGTGCCGGGGCCGTTGAACGAGCACAGCTCGAAGGTGCGGGACCCTGTGGTCTGCGTCCCGTCACCGGACACGTGATCCTCGGTGGTCAGGGTGGCATCCGGCCCGA
>JAWWPK010000579.1:0-13205 GCA_033854925.1 Nocardioidaceae bacterium
GTCGCCTACGCCTCGATCGCCTGGCTGCTGCGGTTCGTGTCCCACCACTCCATCGCGTGGTTCGTGCCCTACCGGGTCGGCCTCGGCGTACTGCTGCTGGTGCTGCTCGGCAGCGGGGTGCTCAGCCCGACCTGAGCCGCCCGCACTAGAGCCAGCCGGACTTCTTGAACAGCACCCACAGGAATCCCGAGATGCTGAACATCAGCAGCACGGCCAGCGGGTAGCCGACCTCCCAGCCGAGCTCGGGCATGTGGTCGAAGTTCATCCCGTAGACGCCGGCGATCAGCGTCGGTGCGGCCGCCAGCGCGACACCGGCCGAGATCTTCCGCATGTCGTCGTTCTGCTGAACCGTGATCCGCGCCAGGTGCGCGTCGAACGCCGTCGACAGCAGCGAGTCGAGGCTGTCCACGATCTCGGCGGCCTGGTTGAGGTGGTCGAGGACGTCCCGGAAGAACGGTCCGGCGTCCCGCTCGACGCCGTGGACCAGCCCGTCGGAGAACTTCCGCATCGGCTCCCGCAGCGGGAGCACGGCCCGGCGCACCTCGGAGATCTCGCGCTTCAGCACGTAGATGCGGGTCGAGTCGTCGGTGCGGGCCGGCGAGAAGACCGAGCTCTCGATCTCGTCGACGTCGATCTCGAGCTCGTGGACCACGTCGGTGTAGCCGTCGACCACGGAGTCGCAGACCGCGTAGATGACCGCCGACGGGCCGTGGGTGAGGGTGGCCGAGTCCGACTCCAGCCGGGCCCTGGCGGAGTGCAGCTCCTGACCCCGGCCGTGCCGGACCGTGATCACGAAGTCGTGACCGGCGAAAAGGTTGATCTCGCCGGTCTCGACAGCGTCCTCCGCGTCGACGTACCAGAGCGACTTGAGGGTGAGGAACAGGCTGTCGTCGTAGCGCTCGAGCTTGGGCCGCTGGTGCGCCTTGAGTGCGTCCTCGACCGCGAGGGGGTGCAGCCCGAACGACTGCGCGACATCGTCGAGCTCGCCCTCGCTGGGCTTGTAGAGGCCCACCCAGACGAAGTCGCCGTCCTCGGTGGCCTGCGCACGGATCTTCTCGAACTCGTGGGGGAAGCAGTCGACCTCGATGCGCTGGCCCTTGCGATAGAGCGCGCTGTCGACAATCACAGGCACGACGGTAGTCCCCGTAGGGTCTTCATCGTGGCAACCGTGATCCTCGTGCGACACGGCCGCACGACGGCGAACACCAGCGGCGTGCTCGCGGGCCGGACGCGGGGCGTGCGGCTCGACGACACGGGAGTGGCGCAGGCGGCCCGGACCGCGGAACGGCTCTCGGTCGTGCCGCTGGTCGCGGTCGTGACCAGCCCGCTGGAGCGGTGCCGACAGACGGCGCGGGCCATCCTCGAGGCACAGGACGGGACGCCGTCGACGGCGACCGAGCGCGGCATCACCGAGTGCGACTACGGGTCGTGGCAGGGCAGGTCACTCCGGGAGCTGGCCAAGGAGCCTCTGTGGAAGACGGTGCAGACCCAGCCGTCGGCCGCGGCGTTTCCCGACGGGGAGTCGCTCTCGACGATGCAGGCCCGCTCGGTCTCCGCCGTACGCCGCCTCGACGCGCTGTTCGAAGCCGAGCACGGGCCCGGCGCGGTATGGGTGGCGGTCAGCCACGGCGACATCATCAAGTCGGTGCTGGCCGACGCCCTGGGCATGCACCTCGACCTCTTCCAGCGGCTCCACGTCGACCCCGCGTCGGTCTCGATCGTCCGCTACACCGGCACCCGTCCCTACGTGCTGGCCACCAACACCCACGCGGGTGACCTGTCCTGGCTCAAGCCGCAGCCGAAGAAGAGCCGGCGGCGCAGGAAGTCCGACGACGCCCCCGTGGGCGGTGGCGCCGGGCCGTCCAAGCCCTAGGACCGTTGCCTAAGGTGAAGGCATGCCGCTGATCCACGGTTTCGACCCGCCGGAGCGCTTCGTCACCGGCACCGTCGGCCCGCCCGGGCAGCGGACCTTCTTCCTGCAGGCCCGCAGCGGGGCACGCGTCACCAGCGTGTCGCTGGAGAAGCAGCAGGTGGCGGCGCTCAGCGAGCGGATCGACCAGCTGCTCGACGAGGTGATGACGAGCGACACCACCCAGTCGGTGGTCCCTGCCGTCGCGCCGTTGGGCCTGGAGGACTCCGAGCCGCTGGAGCAGCCGATCGAGGAAGAGTTCCGGGCCGGCACCATGACCCTGTCGTGGGACCCGGACGACGAGCGCGTGGTCATCGAGGTCTTCCCCTACACCGAAGCGGCGGTGGTCAGCCCCGAGCAGCTCGACGAGGAGCTCACCGAGCCCGAGCCCGACGAGGTGTTCCTGGTCCGCATCGACGCCGGCAGCGCCCGGGCCTTCGTCAAACGCGCCGCACAGGTCCTCGATGCCGGACGGCCGAGCTGCCCGTTCTGCGGGAACCCGATCGACCCCGAGGGTCACCTCTGCGTGCGCGCCAACGGCTTCCGTCGACAGGATCCCGTGAGCGATTCGTGAGCTCCCAGAAATGAGCGCGGCCCCCACCGCCGAGCTCGAGGGGGGCGAGCTCGTCCTCCACGGCCGGATCATGCCGGCCTCCAACGCCACGTTCCTCGGCCAGATCGGCGAGGTCCGGGTCGTGTACAAGCCGATCTCGGGGGAGCGGCCGCTGTGGGACTTCCCGCTCGGCACCCTCGCCGACCGTGAGGTGGCGGCCCATCTCGTCTCCGAGGCGCTGGGTTGGGACGTCGTACCGACCACCTGGCTGCGGGACGGGCCGCACGGCCCCGGCATGGTCCAGGTGTGGCAGGAGCCGGACCCCGAGCAGGAGGCGGTGACCCTGGTCGAGGAGGGGTCCGTGCCACCCGGCTGGAAGCACGTCTTCGACGGCATCGACGGTCGCGACCTGCCGGTGTCACTGGTGCACGAGGACTCCGAGCCCCTGCGCCGGATGGCGATCTTCGACGTACTCGTGAACAACGCGGACCGCAAGGGGGGCCACGTCCTGGAGATGGGCGACGGCCACCGCTACGGCGTCGACCACGGCGTCACCTTCCATGTCGAGCACAAGCTCCGCACCGTCCTCTGGGGCTGGGTCGGCGACCCGGTGCCCGAGTCCGACCTGGCCGAGGTGCTCCGAGTCGGCAAGGAGCTGTCAGCCCAGCTCGGCGACGTGCTGTCGGCGCACCTGACCGACCCCGAGATCGACGCCGTGGCCACCCGCTGCCGGCGGCTGTCGGAGCGGGCCGTGATGCCGCGCCCGCGAGGGTCCTACCCGGCCATCCCCTGGCCGCCATTCTGACCGCGCAGCAGGGCGCGAGGAACGAGCGCGCTGCGTGGGCTCGGTCAGGTTGAGCAAGCCCCACGGCTGAGCCTGCGAAGCCGTGACGGGCGGGTCGAAACCTTCCGCGGCCGGTGCTGGTACTCGAAGCAAGGCCCCTTAGGCTGCCCGCATGCGTGCGTGGTCGGCTCCCGAGGTGCCCCAGCTCCCGGTCGCGGGACCGCCGGTGGCGCTGTTCGACACGGCCTCCCAGGGCCTGGTCACGACCACCCCGGACGGGCCGGCCACGCTCTACGTCTGCGGCATCACTCCCTACGACGCCACGCACATCGGCCACGCCGCGACGTACGTCGGCTTCGACCTGCTCAACCGGGCCTGGCGCAACGCCGGGCACCAGGTCGTCTTCGTGGAGAACGTGACGGACGTCGACGACCCGCTTCTGGAGCGCGCCGCCAAGGTGAACGTCGACTGGACCGAGCTCGCCGAGCGCGAGACCGAGCTGTTCCGCCAGGACATGCAGGCCCTGCGCGTGCTGCCGCCCGACCACTACGTCGGCGCGGTCGAGTCGATCCCGCTCGCCGTCGCCATGATCGAGACCCTCCAGGCGGCGGGCTCGATCTACCAGGTCGACGACGACTTCTACTTCTCGGTGACAGCGGACCCGGCGTTCGGGCAGGAGTCCAACTACGACCGCGACACCATGCTCGAGATCTACCCGGACCGTGGCGGCGACCCCGAGCGGCCCGGCAAGAAGGACCCGCTCGACTGCGTCGTCTGGCGCGGCCGGCGCGACGGCGAGCCGCACTGGGACAGCCCGCTCGGACCCGGCCGTCCCGGCTGGCACATCGAGTGCGCGGCGATCGCCCACGAGCACCTCGGCGTCTCGTTCGACGTCCAGGGCGGTGGCAGCGACCTGGTCTTCCCGCACCACGAGATGTGCGCCGGCCACGCCCAGGTGGCCGATCCGTCAGGGCCGTTCGCGAAGATCTACAGCCACGCCGGGATGGTGGCGTACGACGGCGAGAAGATGTCGAAGTCGAAGGGCAACCTCGTCTTCGTCTCGGCGCTCCGCAACAGCGACGTCGACCCGATGGCGATCCGGCTGGTGCTGCTGCGCCACCACTTCCGTTCCGACTGGGAGTGGCTGGACAGCGAGCTCTGGGACGCAGTCGACACCCTGGCCGACTGGCGCCGGGCACTCTCGCTCGGCGCTGGTGCCCCGACCGGGCCGGTCGTCAGCGAGGTGCTCGCGGCGATGGCCGACGACCTCGACGCCCCGCGCGCCGTGGTTGCGGTGCAGGGCTGGGTGGACGCGACGCTCGGCTCGACCGGCCACCTGGCCGACACGTCTGACGGCGACGCAGCGCTCACCGTCCACGCGCTGCTCGACGCCGCGCTGGGGCTCGCGCTCTGAGGTAGGAGTCCCCTGAGATCAGGGGACCGCGACCTACCTCATTCGCCGCCGTTGCGCCGCTTCAGGTAGCGCTCGAACTCACGCGCGATCGCCTCGCCGGACGCCTCGGGGAGCTCCGTCGTGTCGCGCGTCTCCTCGAGCGAGCGGACGTAGTCGGCGACGTCCTCGTCCTCCTCGGCCAGCTCGTCGACACCCCGCTCCCAGGCGCGGGCGTCCTCGGGCAGGTCGCCCAGCGGGATGCTCGCCTCCAGCAGGTCCTCGAGCTGGCCGAGCAGCGCCAGCGTGGCCTTCGGGCAGGGCGGTTGGGCGACGTAGTGCGGCACCGCCGCCCAGTAGGACACCGCGGGGATGTCGAGCAGGGAGCACGCGTCCTGAAGCACGCCGACGATGCCGGTCGGGCCTTCGTACGTCGACTGCTCGAGCTTGAGCCGGTCCACCAGCTCCGGCTCCGTCGCGGTGCCGGAGACCGGGATCGGCCGGGTGTGAGGGGTGTCCGCGAGCAGCGCCCCGAGGGTGACCACCAGCTGGCCGCCCAGGTCGTCGCAGGCCGCGAGCAGCTCGGCGCAGAAGAGGCGCCACTTCATGTTCGGCTCGATGCCGCGCAGCAGGATGATGTCGCGGTCGAGGTCGGGCGGCGACGCGATCGCGAGGGTGGTTCCGGGCCAGGTGATCCGCCGGTGCCCGCCCGGGTCGGTGCCGACCATCGGACGGTTGACCTGGAAGTCGTAGAACTCGTCGGGGTCGATCGCACCCACGATCCTGGCGTTCCAGACCCGCATCAGGTGGTCGACCGCGGAGGAGGCGGCGTCGGCGGCGTCGTTCCAGCCCTCGAAGGCGGCGATGACGACCGGGTCCACCAGGCCCTCGATCTCCTCCAGCTCAATCATTCTCGGGGTCCCCGCGAAAGCGCGCCCCGCGCGGAGCGCACGCGCCCGCGGTTTCGTGGGGTGAGGTCACAAGTTGAGTCTAGGCGTGGGGAGGTCGATTCGAGGCGGCTCGCCGACCCTCGAGCAGCCCGTCCGAAAGCTCGGAATTCGTGACGAAACTCCGGCCGGTGTCACGATGCGGGAATGGGGTCCACCACGTGGACGCTGTTCCTAGGCTTGTCACCTGCGTCCACAGGGGTCGTTGACCACCGAAGCCCGTGCGAGAGGAGGCACCGTGAGCACCGAGCAGAACTGGCGCCCTGATGCCACCGAGGCGCTGACGGCTGCCCTCCGGGAGCGGATCCTGGTCATCGACGGCGCCATGGGTACGGCGATCCAGCGGGACCGTCCGTCCGAGGACGGCTACCGCGGGGAGCGGTTCGCGGACTGGCCCTCGGACCTGCAGGGCAACAACGACCTGCTCACCCTGACCCAGCCCGCGATCATCACCGAGATCCACCGCGAGTACCTCGAGGCCGGCGCGGACATCATCGAGACCAACACCTTCAACGCCACCGCGATCTCGCTCTCGGACTACGGCATGGAGGAGCTCGCCTACGAGTTCAACCTCGAGTCCGCGCGGCTGGCTCGCCAGGTCGCGGACGAGGTGGCCACGGCGGACCGCCCGCGGTACGTCGCCGGAGCGCTCGGCCCGACCACCCGGACGGCGTCGATCTCGCCCGACGTCAACGACCCGGCTGCGCGCAACGTCAGCTTCGACCAGCTCGTCGCGGCGTACCCAGAGGCGACCCGCGGCCTGCTCGACGGGGGCTCCGACCTGCTCGTCATCGAGACGATCTTCGACACCCTCAACGCCAAGGCCGCGATCTTCGCGGTCGAGTCGGTCTTCGAGGAGTACGGCCGGCGCTGGCCGGTCATCGTCTCGGGCACCATCACCGACGCCTCCGGCCGCACCCTGTCCGGTCAGGTGACGGAGGCGTTCTGGGACTCGATCCGGCACGTCAACCCGATCGCGGTGGGCCTCAACTGCGCGCTCGGCGCCAAGGAGATGCGGCCCTACATCGCGGAGATGTCGCGGATCGCCGACTCGTTCGTCTCCTGCTACCCCAACGCCGGGCTGCCCAACGCGTTCGGCGAGTACGACGAGGCGCCCGAGGAGACCGCCGCGATCATCGGCGAGTTCGCCGAGGCCGGCTACGTCAACCTGGTCGGCGGCTGCTGCGGCACGACGCCCGCGCACATCGCCGCCATCGCCGCCGCCGTCGAGGGCAAGACGCGCCGCGACACCCACGAGCTGAGCCCGGCCATGCGGCTCTCGGGCCTCGAGCCGTTCACGATCACCGAGGACAGCCTGTTCGTGAACGTGGGGGAGCGGACCAACATCACCGGCTCCGCGAAGTTCCGGAACCTGATCAAGGCCGGCGACTACGACACCGCGCTCTCGGTCGCCGCGCAGCAGGTCGAGAACGGCGCGCAGGTCATCGACGTCAACATGGACGAGGGGATGATCGACGGCGTCGCGGCCATGGACCGCTTCCTCAAGCTCGTCGCCTCCGAGCCGGACATCAGCCGGGTCCCGGTCATGGTCGACTCCTCCAAGTGGGAGGTGATCGAGGCCGGGCTCAAGAACGTCCAGGGCAAGCCGATCGTCAACTCGATCTCCATGAAGGAGGGCGAGGACAAGTTCCGCGAGCAGGCCCGGCTGTGCCGCAAGTACGGCGCGGCCGCGGTCGTGATGGCCTTCGACGAGGACGGCCAGGCCGACAACCTCGAACGCCGCAAGGCCATCTGCGAGCGCGCGTACGGCATCCTCGTGGACGAGGTCGGCTTCCCGGCCGACGACATCATCTTCGACCCGAACGTGTTCGCGGTCGCGACCGGCATCGAGGAGCACGCGTCGTACGGCCTGGACTTCATCGAGGCCACGCGCTGGATCAAGCAGAACCTGCCGGGGGCCAAGGTGTCCGGCGGCATCTCCAACGTCAGCTTCTCGTTCCGCGGCAACAACCCGGTCCGCGAGGCGATCCACGCGGTCTTCCTCTACCACGCGATCGAGGCCGGCCTCGACATGGGCATCGTCAACGCCGGCGCCCTGGTCGTCTACGACCAGGTGGAGCCGGAGCTGCGGGAGCGGATCGAGGACGTCGTCCTCAACCGTCGTCCGGACGCCGCCGAGAGGCTTCTCGAGATCGCCGAGGCGCACAACAAGCAGGGCGAGGTCACCGAGGCCGAGGCCGCTCAGTGGCGGAGCCTGCCCGTGGGGGAGCGGATCACGCACGCGCTGGTCAAGGGCATCGACGCGTATGCCGAGAGCGACACCGAGGAACTGCGGCAGATCATCGCCGACCGCGGAGGCCGGCCGATCGAGGTCATCGAGGGCCCGCTGATGGACGGCATGAATGTCGTGGGCGACCTGTTCGGGGCCGGCAAGATGTTCCTGCCGCAGGTCGTGAAGTCGGCCCGGGTCATGAAGAAGGCGGTCGCCTACCTCATTCCGTTCATCGAGCAGGAGAAGCTCGACAACCCCGAGTACGCCACCGCCAAGGACACCAACGGCACGATCGTGATGGCGACCGTCAAGGGAGACGTCCACGACATCGGCAAGAACATCGTCGGCGTGGTGCTGCAGTGCAACAACTACGAGGTCATCGACCTCGGCGTGATGGTGCCCGCCCAGAAGATCCTCGACACCGCCGTCGAGATCGGTGCGGACGCCGTCGGCCTGTCCGGGCTGATCACCCCGTCCCTCGACGAGATGGTCAACGTGGCGGGCGAGATGCAGCGTCGTGGCTTCGAGATCCCCTTGATGATCGGCGGCGCGACCACCTCACGCGCGCACACCGCGGTCAAGGTGGACGGGAAGTACGACGGCCCGGTGGTGTGGGTCAAGGACGCCTCGCGCTCGGTCCCGACGCTGGCCGCGCTGCTGAGCGACGCGCAGCGGCCGCAGCTGCTGGCCGACGTGAAGGCGGACTACGACTCGCTGCGGGAGCGGCACGCCGCCAAGCACGACCGGCCGATGATCACGCTGCAGCAGGCGCGCGACAACCGCACCCCGATCGTCTGGGACGGCTACGAGCCGCCCGCGCCCAAGGAGCCGGGCGTCCACGTGCTCGAGGCCTACGACCTGGCCGAGCTGCGCGACTACATCGACTGGCAGCCGTTCTTCAACGCCTGGGAGATGAAGGGCAAGTTCCCCGACATCCTCCACAACCCGACGACCGGAGAGACCGCCCGCGCACTCTACGACGACGCACAGGCCATGCTCGACAAGGTCATCGCGGAGAAGTGGCTGACCGCGAACGCCGTGTTCGGCTTCTTCCCGGCGAGTGCGGTGGATGACGACATCGAGGTCTACACCGACGCGTCCCGCTCCGAGGTGCTCACCGCGCTGCACAACCTCCGGCAGCAGGGTGAGCACCGCGAGGGGGTCCCCAACCGCTCGCTGGGTGACTTCGTGGCGCCCCGCGAGACCGGGCTGCCAGACCACGTGGGCGCCTTCGCGGTCACGACCGGGCTTGGTGCGCAGGACCGCATCGACGCCTTCAAGAAGGCCAACGACGACTACTCCGCGATCATGCTGGAGTCGCTCGCCGACCGGCTCGCCGAGGCCTTCGCGGAGCGGCTGCACCAGCGGGTCCGCACCGAGTTCTGGGGCCACGTCTCTGACGAGGACCTCGACAACGCGGCCCTGATCGCCGAGAAGTACCAGGGCATCCGTCCCGCGCCCGGCTACCCCGCCTGCCCCGAGCACACCGAGAAGCTGACCCTGTGGGAGCTGCTCGACGTACAGGCCAAGACCGGGATCGAGCTCACCGAGAGCATGGCGATGTGGCCGGGCGCGGCGGTGTCCGGCTGGTACTTCAGCCACCCGCAGTCACAGTACTTCGTCGTCGGCCGGCTGGCTCGCGACCAGGTCCAGGACTACGCCGAGCGCAAGGGCTGGACCCTCGCCGTGGCCGAGAAGTGGCTCTCGCCGAACCTCGGCTACGACCCCGACGACTGATGGGCCGCTGATGCAGGCCGTCCTCTGGGACATGGACGGGACGTTGGTCGACACCGAGCCCTACTGGATCGACACCGAGCGCGCGATGGCCGAGAAGTACGGCGCCACGTGGACCGACGCGGACGCCCTGCAGCTGGTCGGGAGCGACCTCATCGACTCCGGTCGCTACATCAAGGACGTCATGGGCCTCGACCTCACCCCCGAGCAGATCGTCGAGGAGCTGCTCGACGGCGTGGTCGTCATGGTCGAGCGCGAGGTCCCGTGGCGGCCCGGCGCCGTGGAGCTGCTGACGTCCCTGGCCGAGGCCGGCGTCCGGTGCGGGCTCGTGACGATGTCCTACGAGCGCTTCGTGGCACCGATCCTTGCCCAGCTGCCACCGGAGACATTCCGCGTGGTGGTGACCGGCGACCAGGTCGCCCGCGGCAAGCCGCACCCTGAGCCCTACCTCACCGCGGCCGCGGCTCTCGGCGTACCGCCCGAGGAGTGTGTGGCCATCGAGGACTCCAACACCGGCGCCAAGTCGGCCGAGGCGGCGGGCTGCCTCGTGCTCGTGGTCGAGAACCACGTGCCGGTCCTGGAGGGACCGCGGCGGGTGTTCCGGGACTCGCTGGACGGCCTCAGCGTCGACGACCTGCGCGCGCTGTCAGCTCTCGGTGGTTGAGGAGGTTGCGCAGCAACCGTCTCGAAACCCCTCCTCAACCACCGGGACCTCAACGACCCAGACGTCGTCGGACCCGCCGCCAGCGGCGTCGGGTCGCCCGCTTGAGCCGAGCCCACCATGAGGGCGGCGCCGGCATCGGCAGCAGCTCGCCGCCCCACGCCGGGCAGTGCGCCTTGAACGCGCACCAGTCACACTGCTTGCCCCGGCTGGGCAGGAACTCGCCGGTCTCCTTGGCGACCTCGATGGCCTCCCAGATCGCGTCGACCTTGCGCTCGGTGGCGAGGAGGTCGGCCTCGTCGGGTTCGTAGCGGACCATCTCGCTGGTGGTGCCGAGGTAGACCAGCTGCAGCATCCGCGGCACCACACCGCGGGTGCGCCACAGGATCAGGGCGTAGATCCGAAGCTGGAACAGGGCCTTGAACTCGAACCCTTCAGCAACTGCACTGCCGGTCTTGTAGTCCACAATCCGTAAGGCACCGTCGGGGGTCTCGTCGAGCCGGTCGACGATCCCGCGCAGCGACAGTCCCGAGTCGAGCGTGGCCTCGACGAAGGCCTCCCGCTCGGCGGGCTCCAGCCGCGTCGGGTCCTCCAGGGTGAACCAGCGGTCGAGCACGGCGTGGGCGGACTCCAGCCAGGCAGGTTCGTCGATGGTGGCGGCTACCTCGCGGGCCTGTCTGGAGCTGTCCTGCAGCCGCTGCCACGCGGGCTCGAGCAGGTGGTGTGTCGCCGCCGGCGTCCGCTCTGCGGCCGGCAGGTCGAAGATGTCCTCCAGCACCTGGTGAACCAGGGTGCCCCGGACCGCGTCGGGGGAGGAGCCCTCGGGCAGCCGGTCGATGGTGCGGTAGCGGAACAGCAGCGGACAGGACACGAAGTCTCCGGCCCGGCTGGGTGAGAGCACACCGCGGACCTTGCGGTCGATCGGTGCCGCACTCATCGAGCCCATGGAACGCACGTTAGCCGCGGCCGCCGACGGCGGCTCACCAACCTCGACGCAGGCGCACCCACAACGTGCAGCCCCGGGTCGAGCCCCGGCGTACGCCCCGGCAGGGCGGCAGCGGCTCGGGGTAGTGGGGATCCTCCTGGAACACGATGCCGTCGTCCTCGACCGGCTCGGGGCGCACCCAGAGCTCCGGGGCGAGCTCGAAGCCGTTGAGGAAGATCTCGCAGTCGCAGAAGCCCCCGACCCTCCCCAGCCGCTCCTCGAGGCCGGTGGCCCGAGGGGCCTGGAGGTCGCGGAACCGGCGGGCCCAGCGCAGCTGGTTGTCGCAGCCGAACTCCAACATCCGGTGCACGTAACAGAGCAGACACTCGCCCGCTGCGGGCGTCGTCAGTCTGGAGGCAAGGTCGCGCAGCTCGGCCTCCGCGACGTCGACGATCGTGTTGTCTGGCATGCATCCAGCACAGCAGCAGACACCGACAGCCCGGCGGACTCGTCCACAGCCTCGGCGGGGTGGGGTCGGCTAGCGTGGCAATGTGTCAGGACAGCAGGCGACCCCTCAGGTGCCGCGTCCTCCGGGCACGATCAAGATCGGCACGATCGCCGGCAGCGACGTGCTGGTCACGTCGTCGTGGTTCGTCGTCGCGGCCCTGATCGCCGTCGTGATCGCGCCGCGCGCGGAGGCGGTCCATCCCGGGCTCGGGGTCTGGAAGTACGTCGCGGGGCTGGCCTTCGCGGTCGTGCTCTACGCCTCGGTGCTCCTGCACGAGGCCTCGCACGCCTACGTCGCCCGGCACTACGGCTTCCCGGTGTCCTCGATCACGCTGCACTTCCTCGGGGGCGTGACCGCGATCGAGGCGGAGGCCAAGAAGCCGCGCCAGGAGTTCTGGATCGCGGTGGTCGGCCCGCTGACCTCGCTGGCGGTCGGCGCCGCCGCGCTGGGACTGTGGTACGTCGTGCCCGACGGGCTGCTGCTGATGGTCGTCGAGGGGCTCGCCTACGGGAACCTGCTGGTGGGCGCGCTCAACCTGGTCCCGGGGCTCCCGCTGGACGGCGGCCGGGTGCTCAAGTCCCTCGTGTGGCAGCTCACCGGCAGCATGCACCGTGGCACCGTCGTCGCCGCCTGGGGAGGCCGCGTGACGGCGGTCGCCGTGCTGCTATGGCCGCTGGCACAGGCGGCGATCTTCGACGTCCAGCCGGACCTGTTCAGCTTCCTCCTGGCGTTCGTCATCGGCTTCTTCCTCTGGAACGGCGCCACCGCATCGCTCCAGGCCGCGAAGGTCAGGCGCCGGCTGCCGCACCTGGTGGCCCGCAACCTCGCTCGCCGTACCCTCGCTGTCCCCGAGGACCTGCCGCTCTCCGAGGCCGTACGCCGCGCCCGCGAGGCCCACGCCGGTGCGATCGTGACCGTGACCGGCAGCGGCACCCCGGTCGGCGTGGTCAACGAGGCGGCGTTGCTGGCCACCCCCGAGGAGCGCCGGCCCTGGCTGGCGGTCTCGACCGTGGCCCGCGGCGTCGACGCCGGCCTCTCGCTGCCGGTGAGCATCTCCGGCGAGGACCTGGTCCGGGCGATCACCCTGGCCCCGGCGTCGGAGTACCTGCTGGTCGAGGACGACGGCTCGATCTACGGCGTGCTGACGACCGCGGACGTCGACCGCGCGTTCCGGTCCGTCCCGGACTGAGGCAACCGGCCGCCGGAACTGTAGGTTCCCCGAGTGGTCGAACTGGGAGACACCCCCCAAGAACCAGCGGCACGGTGGTCGGGGGTGCACCGCGGCCCGCTCCGCACTGGGGAGTGGGTGCGGCTCGTCGACGGCAAGGGCCGTCGCCACAACTTCTGCCTCGAGCCCGGCGCGCGGTTCTTCTCCAACAAGGGACACCTCGAGCACGACGAGCTGATCGGTCGCGACGAGGGGTTCACGGTCACCTCGTCGGGCGGCGGCGAGTACCTCGTCTTCCGGCCGCTGCTCTCGGAGTTCGTGATCTCGATGCCGCGCGGTGCGGCGGTCATCTACCCCAAGGACGCGGCCCAGATCATCGCGCTCGCCGACGTC
>JAWWPK010000580.1:0-5121 GCA_033854925.1 Nocardioidaceae bacterium
CCCGCGCCGTGGAGGAGTACGCCGTTCCGCTGGAGTCACTGCTCGCCGACTACGGGCCGGACGTCCCGGTTCCCGTCGAGGACGGCGAGCCGGTGCCGTACGACCGGATCGAGCAGGAGAAGCGGGCGGCCACCCAGGATCGAGCGCTCGCCCTGCTCGGCCGGGTCAACCCGTTGGCGCTGGAGGAGTACGCCGCCCTCGAGGAGCGCTCGGCCTTCCTGACCACCCAGCTCGAGGATCTCAAGGCCACTCGCCGTGACCTCCTCACGGTCATCAAGGAGGTCGACGACCGGATCGACGAGGTCTTCCGCAGCGCCTACGAGGACACCGCGCGTGAGTTCGTGCACGTCTTCGCTGCCCTGTTCCCCGGCGGCGAGGGCAAGCTGGTCCTCACCGAGCCCGACGACATGCTCGCCACCGGCATCGAGGTGCTCGCGCGCCCGGCCGGCAAGAAGGTCAGCCGGCTCTCGCTGCTGTCCGGCGGTGAGCGCTCACTGACCGCTATCGCGTTCCTCGTCGCGCTGTTCCGGGCCCGCCCCTCGCCGTTCTACGTGCTGGACGAGGTAGAGGCGGCGCTCGACGACCGCAACCTGGGGCGGCTCCTCGAGCTGCTCGAGGGCTTGCGGGACGCCTCGCAGCTCATCGTCATCACGCACCAGAAGCGGACGATGGAGATCGCCGACGCGCTGTACGGCGTGACGATGCGGGGCGACGGCGTCTCTGCCGTCGTCAGCCAGCGCCTCCGGGAGCGCGAACCCGCCTGATCCCCTGTCGCACCCAGTGGTGTCAGAAGACGGGGTGCGCCCCCGCTGCCTGCGCTTTCTGACACCGGCGAAGTGGGAGTGGCGCTGGTAGACAGCAGGGATGCTGGAGATCCTGGTCCTCGTCATCGCCGTGCTCGTCGTTGCGATCGGGACGACGATCGCGCTGGTCACCAAGAGCGGCCGGAAGTCGCTGCCGCCCAGAGTGCAGCGTCCGGTCGAGCCGGAGGCGCCGAAGCGGTCGGTGGCGACGCTGCCGCTGCCGGAGGCGTCCGACCTGCCCCACCCCGAGGCAGCCCCTGAGGCGTCGCCGTTGCTGCCGGCGGCGACCGAGACGGTGGCGATGCCGCTCGATGTCCCGGAGCCGACTGCCGGCCGCCTGCACCGCCTCCGAGCCCGGCTGGCCCGCTCGCAGGGCACGCTCGGCCGCGGCCTGTTCGCCCTGCTGTCGCGCGACGTCGTCGACGACGACACCTGGGAGGAGGTCGAGGAGACGCTCCTGCAGGCCGATGTGGGCGTGAAGGC
This sequence comes from Nocardioidaceae bacterium, assembly GCA_033854925.1. GTDB lineage: Bacteria > Actinomycetota > Actinomycetes > Propionibacteriales > Nocardioidaceae > Nocardioides. The sequence continues at coordinate 1,287 of JAWWPK010000580.1, forward strand.
GACCTCCGAGCTGGTGGAGCGGCTCCGCACCCGCGTCCGGGTCGAGGGCACCAAGCACCCCGGCGAGCTGCGGACGCTGCTGCGCGAGGAGCTGGTCGCCGCGATCGGTGCCGACACGGATCGCAGCCTGAAGACGCTGCCCCACCCGGACGGCCGGCCGGCCGTCGTACTCGTCGTGGGGGTCAACGGCACCGGGAAGACCACGACCTGCGGGAAGCTCGCGCGGGTGCTCGTCGCGGACGGGCGGTCCGTCGTGCTCGGAGCCGCGGACACGTTCCGCGCCGCTGCCGCGGATCAGCTGCAGACCTGGGGGGAGCGGGTCGGTGCGGAGACCGTCCGCGGGCCGGAGGCCGGCGACCCAGCCAGCGTTGCTTTTGACGCGGTGAAGCGGGGCATCGAGGCCAAGGTCGACACGGTCCTCATCGACACCGCGGGCCGGCTGCACACCAAGACGGGGCTCATGGACGAGCTGGGCAAGGTCAAGCGGGTCGTCGAGAAGCACGGTCCGGTCGACGAGACGCTGCTCGTCCTCGACGCGACCACGGGGCAGAACGGTGTGGTCCAGGCCAGGGTTTTCACCGAGGCCGTCGACATCACGGGGATCGTGCTGACCAAGCTCGACGGGACCGCCAAGGGCGGCATCGTCATCAGCGTGCAGCGCGAGCTCGGGATCCCGGTCAAGCTGATCGGCCTGGGTGAGGGCAAGGACGACCTCGCACCGTTCGACCCCGAGGCGTTCGCCGACGCCCTGCTCGGCGACGAGGCCGCCCTCTAACCGGCGCGGTCCACCGCTGTCCCTAGCCGGCGCGGTCCACCGCGACGCACCAGTCGGCGTCTTCTCGCCATGGGTCGTCATCCCACGACGCATACCTCGCGACCTGCGTCAGCCCGGCGCCGGCCACCAGGTCGTCGTACCCGCCCTTGCTCATCCGGTCGGTGCGCCAGCCGTTGACGAGCAGCCCACCAGGGGCCAGGTGGGCGGCTAGCCGCTCGACGACAACCGCCTCGGTGCCCGGCGTGAGGTAGACGATGACGTTGCCCGCTCCGATGACCAGATCGAAGGTCCTGCCGAGGTCGAGTGATGCCAGGTCGGCGTCAACCCACGGCAGGTCGTGCCGCCGGGCGACGTCGAGCATCGAGGCGTCGTTGTCCACGCCCATGACGTCGTAGCCACGCCGGGCCAGCTCGACGGCTACCCGGCCGATGCCGCAGCCTGCATCCAGCACGGAGCCGCGCCGCAGCAGCCGGGTCACGAAGTCGGCCTCGCCGTGCATGTCCGCACCCTGCTCGGCGAGCCTGCGGAAGCGCTCCTCGTACTCCGGACCGCGGGTCCCACCCGTCTCCTCAAGCCACCTGGTCACCAGCGCTTTCTACCTCGCGCATCCCGGGGCCGCGTGCCGCTTCCCCTGGTTCACAAGCCGGAAACACGGTGGTCGGAACCGTTCCCTCCGTGAAACACGTGCGACACCGCCGGGGAACGGCCACCCACCAGGCTCACCGCAACACCAGTCCAGGTCCGTCACGGGCCTCACGGAGGAGAAGCATGAGTGTGCAACTGATCGGCCTGGCCGCCGCCGCAGAACCCATCGGCGACTCGGCCCTGACCTCGGCGAACACCGCCTGGATCCTGGCGAGCTCGGCGCTCGTCCTGCTCATGACCCCCGGGCTCGCGTTCTTCTACGGGGGCATGACGCGCGCCAAGAGCACGCTGAACATGATCATGATGAGCTTCTCGGCCATCGGCATCGTGAGCGTCCTGTGGGTCATCTACGGCTACTCGCTGGCGTTTGCGCCGGACAAGAAGGGCGGCCTGATCGGCAATCTGTCGATCAGGTTCCTGCACAACGAGACACAGGCGTCGATCACCAACCACCTGTACGACTACGGCTTCATCGCCTTCCAGCTGATGTTCGCCATCATCACGCTGGCCCTCATCAGCGGCGCCGTCGCCGATCGCATGAAGTTCAGTGCGTGGATCGCGTTCAGCATCGCCTGGATCTCCATCGTCTACTTCCCGGTCGCCCACTGGGTGTTCGCGTTCGGTGTGCCCGCCCCGACGGATGCGACCGGCGCCTTCACCGGTCCGGTCGGCGCAGGTAACGCCTACGGGTTCGTCGCCGGGACAGGTGGCTGGATCGTCAGCAAGCTCGGCGCCCTCGACTTCGCCGGTGGCACGGCCGTCCACATCAACGCCGGTGCGGCCGGCCTGGCGCTGTGCCTGGTCCTCGGCGTCCGCAGGGGCTTCGGCAAGGAGGCCATGCGGCCGCACAACCTGCCACTCGTGATGATCGGGACCGGCATGCTGTGGTTCGGCTGGTTCGGGTTCAACGCCGGCTCGGCTCTCCTGGCCAACGGGCTGGCGGGCCTCGCCTTCATCAACACCCAGGTCGCCACCGCCGCGGCGCTCTGCGGCTGGCTCATCGTGGAGCGGATCCGCGACGGCCACTTCACCACCCTCGGCGCCGCCTCCGGTGCGGTTGCCGGTCTGGTCGCCATCACACCGGCCTGTGGTGCGGTCAGCCCCGCAGGCGCCATTGCCCTCGGCGGCATCGCGGGTGGCGTCTGCTGCCTGGCGATCTCGCTCAAGAACAGGTTCGGCTTCGACGACGCGCTCGACGTCGTCGGTGTCCACCTCGTCGGTGGTCTGGTCGGGACGCTGCTCATCGGCTTCCTCGCCACGGATGCGAGCACCGGCGTCAAGAGCCTGCGCGGCATCTTCTACGGCGGCGGTGCCTCACAGCTCGGCAAGCAGGCGGTCGCGGCGTTCTCGGTGATGGGCTACTCGTTCTTCGTCACCCTGATCATCGCCCTCGTCATCAAGTACACGATGGGCCTGCGGGCCACGGAGGAGGAGGAGATCACCGGGATCGACCAGACGGTCCACGCGGAGTCGGCGTACGAGTTCGCCGGACTTGGCTCCGCCAGTGCGGGAACGATCAGCGGGGCTCACGTCGCCCCCGAACAGGTGAAGGTGCACTCATGAGGCTCGTAACAGCGGTGCTCAAGCCGTTCAAGCTCGACGACGTGAAGACCGCCCTCGAGGCGTACGGCGTCCAGGGGATGACCGTCAGTGAGGTGCAGGGCTTCGGCCGCCAGCGCGGACACACCGAGGTCTATCGCGGGGCGGAGTACACCGTCTCGTTCGTGCCGAAGGTCAAGCTGGAGGTGCTGGTCGACGACGCCGATGCGCTCGACGTCATCGACGTCATCGCGAAGTCGGCCCACACCGGCTCCATCGGTGACGGCAAGGTGTGGAGCACCCCGGTTGACGAGGTCGTCCGGGTCCGCACCGGCGAGCGCGGCGCCGAGGCTCTGTAGCGAAGCAGTGCAGCTGATCGCGGGACCGCCACCACCGGCGGTCCCGCGATCTTGCGTTTCAGTACAGTTTCGCGATGCCAGCCATCGACTCGGGCGACACGGCGTGGGTGCTCGTCTGCACGGCCCTGGTGCTGCTGATGACGCCGGGACTCGCCTTCTTCTACGCCGGGATGGTCCGCGCCAAGAGCGTCCTGTCGATGCTCATGCAGAACTACGTCTGCATCGCAGTGGTGACGGTCGTCTGGGTCGTGCTCGGCTACACGCTGGCCTTCGGCTCCGACGTCGGCGGCGGGCTGCTGGGCGGGTTCCGCTTCACCGGTCTGGCCCATACGGCGGAGCCGGTGCCGGGGCTGACACTGCACATCCCGCCCCTGCTGTTCATGGCGTTCCAGCTGATGTTCGCCGTCATCACGACCGCACTCATCAGCGGCGCTCTCGCGGATCGGGTGCGGTTCGCGGCTTCGTGCTGTTCGCCGGCCTGTGGTCGCTGATCGTCTACGCACCGCTCGCGCACTGG
>JAWWPK010000581.1:0-9775 GCA_033854925.1 Nocardioidaceae bacterium
CCCACGGCCCTCACCCCCGACTGGAGGACCACGTGACTCGGACACGTCGGCACGCCGCGCTCGCGGCCTGTGCTGTCGTGCTCGCCGGCACGGCCGGGTGCGGCGGCGACGACGACCCGAGTCAGGCACAGGCCGAGCCGACGGCGTCCTCAACCGCTCCGAGCACGCCTACCGGGTCGACCAGCGAGTCCTCGAGCCCGCCGGCTCCCTCGGTGACGCCGGCGTCCGGCATCCAGCTCACCGAGGCGTCCTCCACGGTGCGAGCGCCCGCCGGGTGGGAGCCCATGGACGAGATCGTCGCGTACGCGTCGGCGGCTTCCGACGCCCGCAGCCGAAACTCCGTCGACCTCGTCGACAGCGGGGACCTCAGTGGCGGCGCCTCCCTCGACACGCAGGCCACGTCGGCGATCAAGACGCTGCCGAAGGGCGCGCAGGCCGCGCGGCTGCCCGACGTCATGCTCGACGGGGTCGCGGCCTTCCACATCCACTACACGGTGCCGGGCGACCGCTCCGAGTACGACACGATCACCACGGTCCGCAACGGCCGGAACGTCGGCCTCGACTTCGTCCTGGAGAAGAAGAACGCCGCGACCAACCCCGACCTCGTCGCGTCGGTGCTGGTCACGTTCGCGTGGACCGCTTGAATGGACGCGTGAGGTCCATCGACAAGCCCGCGCTCGCCGCCGGCACCATCCGGCTCGCGTCCGGTATCTCGTTCCTGGTCGACCCGGTACGCGCGAACCGGATGTGGGGCGACAAGGAGGAACCGGTCACCACGACCCGGCTGCTGCTGCGCTCGATGGGCTACCGGGACGCCCTGATCGGCGGGCTGCTGGTGCACGCAGCCCTGCGCGGACGCGACACGCGAGGCTGGTTCCTCGCCTCCGGCGGGGCCGACGCCTCCGACCTGCTCGGCGGCCTGGCGGTGCACGACCAGATGTCCGCGTCGCAGAAGCTGGTCGGTCTCGGCGGCGCCGTCGTCGGCATCGGCGTCGGGCTCTGGGGCGGGCTCCGCCGCCGCTAGCGCGCGGGCCGCTCGTCGACGATCCGGCGCATCTTGCCGACCGACCGCTCGATGCCGTCCGGGGCGACGACCTCGACGGCCACCGAGACCCCGATCGTCGCCTTGACCAGCTGCTCGAGCTGGGTGCCTGCCGCGGCACCGTCGTCGGTCGAGGCGTCGGTACGGCGTTCTACCCGCACGGTCATGTCGTCGAGGGTCCCGGCGCGGCTGAGCACGCACTGGAAGTGCGGCGACAGCACCGGGAGGGTGAGCAGCAGCTCCTCGATCTGGGTCGGGAACAGGTTCACCCCTCGCAGGATGATCATGTCGTCGGTGCGGCCGGTCACCTTCTCCATCCGGCGCATCGTCCGCGCGGTGCCCGGCAGCAGCCGGGTCAGGTCCCGGGTGCGGTAGCGGATCACCGGCATCGCCTGCTTGGTGAGCGAGGTGAAGACCAGCTCGCCCCCCTCGCCGTCCGGCAGCACCTCGCCGGTGACCGGGTCGACGACCTCGGGGTAGAAGTGGTCCTCCCAGACGTGCAGCCCGTCCTTGGTCTCGACGCACTCCTGCGCGACGCCGGGACCGATGACCTCCGAGAGGCCGTAGATGTCGACCGCGTCGATGCCGAGGATCCCCTCCATCTCGGTCCGCATCTGGTCGGTCCAAGGCTCGGCGCCGAAGATGCCGATCTGCAGCGACGACTCTCGCGGGTCGAGGCCCTGGCGGCGCATCTCGTCGACGATCGCGAGCATGTAGGACGGCGTGACCATGATGATCCGCGGGCCGAAGTCGGAGATCAGCCGGACCTGTCGCTCGGTCATGCCCCCGGAGACCGGGACTACGGTGCAGCCCAGCTTCTCGGCTCCGTAGTGGGCGCCGAGGCCGCCGGTGAACAGGCCGTAGCCGTAGGCGTTGTGCAGAACGTCGCCCGGCCGGCCGCCGGCGGCCCGGATGCTCCGCGCCATCACCGACGCCCACATGTCGACGTCCTCGGCGGTGTAGCCGACGACGGTTGGTTGCCCCGTCGTACCGCTCGACGCGTGCACGCGGACCACCTGCTGGCGCGGCACTGCGAACATCCCGAACGGGTAGTTGGCGCGCAGGTCGGCCTTGCTGGTGAGCGGGAGCTTCGCCAGGTCGGCGAGCTCGCGGACGTCGTCGGGGTGAACGCCCGCCGCGTCCCAGGCGTCTCGGTAGTGGGCGACGTTCGCGTAGGTGTGCTGGATCGTCGCCCGGAGCCGCTCGGTCTGCAGCGACCGCAGCTCGTCGAGCGAGGCGGTCTCGATGGGGTCGAGCTCCTCCATGCCCATGGCCCGCAACCTACGCTCGCTCCATGGGCGCACGCACGACCAGGCGGTTGCTGCTGCGCGGGGGCGCGGGCGCCTCCCTGGTGGCCTTGGCTGCGTGCAGCAGCGACGACCAGTCCGGCGGATCAACTGAGCCACCGCCCGCGCCCAGCACGTCGCCCAGCACGTCGGCCAGCACCACGCCCACCACCCCGACCCACACCCAGACACCCACTCCCACGCCGACCGGGTCGGCCGCTCCTGACCCGCAGATCGCCGGCGAGGTGGTCACGGGTATCGCGGTCCCGTGGGGCATCGCGTTCCTGCCGGACGGCACCGGGCTGGTCGGCGAGCGCGACACCGGCCGCCTGCTCCGCGTCTCCGCCGGCAGTGCGGACGTGGTCGGCACCTTCGACGTCCGCAGCCGTCTCGACGAGGGCGGCGAGACCGGGCTGCTCGGCCTGGCCCTGCACCCGGACTTCGCGACCAACCGGCTGCTCTACGCCTACCTCTCGACCGACGACGACAACCGGATCGTCCGGCTGACCTACGACGGCTCGCTGGGCGCGCCCAAGCCGATCCTCACCGGCATCGCGACCTCGACCCATCACACCGGAGGTGCGCTGGTCTTCGGGCCGGACGGCCTGCTCTACGCCGCGACCGGCGACGCCGAGGACTCGGCGACCGCTCAGGACACCGAGTCGGTGAACGGCAAGGTGCTGCGGATGACCGACTCCGGCGAGACCCCCGGCGACAACCCCTTCGGCAACCTGGTCTGGAGCTACGGCCACCGCAACGTCGAGGGGCTGCGCTTCGACGACACGGGACGGCTGTGGGCCTCGGAGTTCGGCGACAAGGGTGCCGACGAGCTCAACCTGATCCGACGCGGGAAGAACTACGGCTGGCCCGACGTCGAGGGCTCCGACGGGAAGGGCGGGTACACCGACCCGCTCGCGCAGTGGCCGGTCGACCAGTGCTCACCCAGCGGCATCGCGATCGCGGCCGGCCGGGCCTGGCTGGGCGCCCTCCAGGGCGAGTGCGTCTGGTCCGTCGTACTGGACGGGGGTGCCTCCGGAAAGTCCGAGCGGCACTTCGCCGGTCAGTACGGGCGGCTCCGCTCGGTCGCTCTCGCCCCCGACGGCTCGCTGTGGGTGACCACCTCGAACCGGGACGGCCGCGCCGACCCGCGCCCCGGCGACGATCGGATCCTCCGCGTGACGTTCTGACTGCTCAGACCAGCACGCCGAGCCGGCGCAGCGCGCCGGTGGCGAAGGACACCAGCCGCTCGGGGGGGTACGTCGCGGGGTCGGCCAGCAGCAGCCAGCCGAAGTGCTCGGTGACCGCCAGGAGCGCGTGCCCGGCGAGGTCGGCGTCCGCACCGTCGGGCAGTAGCGGGCCGAACAGCGAGCGCAGCTGCGCCAGCACCACCCGGCGCCCCTGGTCGACGCGCTCGCGGACCTGCGCCGGTCCCGTCAGCGGGCAGCAGCATCAGCCGCCAGGTGTCGGGGTGGGCGTGCACGGTGTGATCCGCGCGGCATCCGGTGCCTATACCGTGGGGGCGTGTTCGGTGCTCTCGGGAGGTTCGCGTCGAGCCATCCCTGGCGGATCATCGGCGCCTGGCTGGTCCTCGTCGTGCTGGTGGTCGTCTTCGCTCCTGCGTTCAAGGCGACCCAGGACCAGGCCGAGTTCCTGCCCGGCCACTACGAGTCGATCAAGGCCTTCGAGCTACAGCAGAAGGCATTCCCGCAGCAGCAGACGACCGCCGCCGTCGTGGTCTTCGACCGCAAGGACGGTGGCGAGCTCACCGCCGACGACACCGCCCAGGTGCAACAGGTCGTGGACGGACTCGACGGCCACCTGGGCAAGGCGTTCACCTCGATCACTGCCCAGCCACCATCGAAGGACGGCCTCGTCCAGATCGCGGTGGTCGGCCTGTCCGACGATGCGACGGGCTACGACACCCAGTCGTTCGACGCGGTCAAGAAGCTGCGCAAGGACCTCGGGGCCGCGGTCAGCGGCGACCTCGAGTACGGCGTCACCGGCACCGCCGCACAGGGCTACGACCAGCAGCAGTCCGGCAACAAGGCGCTGATCATCGTCTTCCTGGCCACCGTGCTTCTCATCGTGGTGCTGCTGGCGCTCATCTTCCGCAGTGTGCTCATCTGCCTGATGCCGGTCGCCGTGGTCCTGCTGGTCCGGGCGGTGTCACTGGGTCTGATCGCGACCGCCAACAAGGTCTTCGATCTCAAGGCCAGCCAGGACATCGAGACGATCCTCGTCGTTGTCCTGTTCGGCATCGGCACCGACTACATCCTGTTCTTCCTGTTCCGCTACCGCGAGCACCTGCGCGAGGGCGAGGAGAAGCGGGCCGCCGTGGCCCACGCCCTCGAGCGGGCCGGCGAGGCGATCGCCTCCGCCGGTGGTGCGGTGATCGTGGCGTTCCTGGCACTCCTGCTGTCCTCGCTGGGGATCTTCCGTTCGCTGGGGCCGGCGCTGGCCATCGCGGTGGCGGTGACGCTGCTGGCGGCGCTCACCCTGGTCCCCGCCGTGGTCACCCTGCTCGGCCGCGGGCTCTTCTGGCCGTCGAAGAAGTACCTCGTCGAGCCGGAGGCCGCGCGCTTCGCCGCGGTCGGCCGATCCCTCGGGAAGCACCCGGCCCGCTACGCGTTGGCGTCGGGCGGCGTCCTCGCCCTGCTCTCCCTGGCTGCCTTCTCGTTCAACCCCTCCTTCGACCTCGGCGGCAGCAGCACGGCCGGCGACGAGGAGTCCTCGGTCGCGCTGCGCACCCTCCAGAAGAGCTTCCCGAAGGGCACCACCGACCCGACGCTGGTGATCCTCCACTCGAAGACCGGCGAGCCGATCGACACCGCCGAGCTCACGTCGTACGCCGAGGCGCTCGGCCGCGCGGACGGCGTGGCCCAGGCCCTGCCCGGCGAGGCCTCGAAGCAGGGCACCGATGCCGTGTTCACGGTCTACCTGGCCGACGACCCGGGCTCCGACGCGGCGATCGCAGCGGTGAAGGGGCCGATCCGAGAGGCGGCTCACGCGGCGGCACCGGACGGCACCGAAGCGCTGGTCGGTGGCAACACGTCGGTCTTCGTGGACTTCCAGGCCGCCATGAACCGCGACTACGCGGTCGTGTTCCCGGTCGCCGCGATCGTCATCGCGATCATCCTGGCGCTGCTCCTGCGGAGCCTGGTCGCACCGTGGTACCTGATGGCGTCGGTCGGTCTCGGCTTCGGGGCGACACTGGGCGCGACCGCGCTGCTCTTCCAGAGCATCAAGGGCGACCCGGGGCTGATCTTCATCCTGCCGATCTACGTGTACCTGTTCGTGGTCGCACTCGGCACCGACTACAACATCCTGATGATCGCCCGCCTTCGCGAGGAAGCCCGCGAGGGACTCTCGAGCCGCGACGCGGCGGCCGAGGCCGTCAAGCACGCCGGGCCCACCATCGCGGCAGCGGGGGTCATCCTCGCGGGGACCTTTGCCTCACTGATTCTCGGCGGGAACGACTTCTTCACCTCGATCGGCTTCGCGCTGGCGTTCGGCATCTTCGTGTCGGCGTTCGTGATGGCCATGTTCTTCGTGCCGGCGCTCACCGCGCTGATCGGACACGCGGCCTGGTGGCCGGGCCACGGGGACGAGAAGAAGCCCGAGAAGGAGCCGGCCTAACCCTCCTCGTCGAGGAAGCGCACCGGCCCGGTGTAGGCGTGCTCGTCCTGCTCGTCGAGGGTCTGCATCGCCTCGTTCTCGAGGACCACGCGCACCTCCTCGCGCTGGTCGCGGCCCAGCGGGCACATGATGACCAGCGCGTGTGTGTCGTCGGGGTCAGCGACCGCCTCGAAGCCGTGCCGGGAGAGCGCCACCAGGACGGCGGCGGCGTCCTGGCCCGCGGGCACCTCGTAGCGCAGGGTGTGCGCGGCGGTCATCACTTCCTCGCGGCGCTGGTCGCCGTCGCGACCGAGGCGCCTGACCATCACCAGCCCGACGGCCATCAGGACCAGGACGATGACGACAGGCACGAGTACGGCACCCATGGGACCTCCCCGGGTCGGTGTACCCGTGCGGTGCCCGGACTCCCGCCGGGGCACACCCCCGGAAGGGTGCTAGCGGCCGCGCACGCAGATGTGCGGCGGGTGCCTCTCCAGCTGGCGCAGGGAGAGCGTGGACATGGTCAGGGTCAGCCAGTCCGGGCTGAGGTAGCGGGCCTTGCCGATGCCGACGTCGCGAACGGTGCCGGGGTAGGCGCCGACGTACTGGTCGAGCCAGTAGTCCGCCCCTGAGCTGGCCAGGTATCGCGCGAGGTGTCGCTCATCCACGCCGTACGGGTCGTCCATGATCACCCGCGCCGAGTAGATGCAGACCACCCCGGCGATGTCGGACGGGTCGATCTTGGCGCGGCCGCGGATCGAGTACAGGTGGAAGTTGTAGCCGCCGCCGAGGGTCGCCGAGACCGCACCGTGCGGTTCGTTGCGGAGGCTGGCCGGCTTGCTGGCGTTGCCGCTGAAGTCCTCGACGTAGTTGGCGCCGTTGATGCGCTTGGAGGCGTTGCAGCGGCGCCACTTCGCGGTCCGCCTGGACAGGATCCACAGCGAGATGTCGCGACAGGCGACCCGGACGTTGCGCGCCGGGCTGCCGTGGATGTCCTCGTAGATCTGCCCCCACGCACTGATGGCGTGGAAGCCGTGCTTGTCGGGATGGTTGCCGACCCCGACGCGGGGGTGCTTCGCCCAGTTGTAGGACGACGGGACGCCGTGCATCCGGCCCTGGTGCTTGCCGGTCATGTCGCGCTTCAGCAGCTTGGCCAGCTCATCACGAGGCGCACAGCCGCGGCCGCGAAGGAGCGGCGAGGCGGTCGGCTCCAGCCCGTCCGTGCGGCCGGGGACGGCGAGCACGGCTGCCGGGGCGACGAGCGCCGCGCCGCGCACCAGGGAACGTCGGGTGACCGGGTCCATCCGAAGAACGGTAGGGGATCCGCGCCATACCCGGGAGGGCATCCGACGACCGAACTTTCCTCGACAGGTGGGTTGCAGGATCTCCCGCCTGGTCTCGTCACGAACGAACCAGTATCGAGGCGAGATGGGACGCCGCCCGGCGTTCCCCCCCGCGCCGCACCGGTTTGTACGCCGCGGGTCGTTCCCGCGCCGCCATCATGGCCGCCGCCAGCACCGGCGGGGTGGTGCTCCCGTAGTCCATCCGGGTCCCTGCCCCGTAGTGGTCGAGCCGATGCCCGACGAAGTGCTGCTGCTCCCAGTGGTGCGCGAGGGGGAAGTAGATGAACGGCCGCCTCGCCGCCACCAGCTCCATCGTGGTGGAGAGCCCGCCCTGCACGACCGCAACGTCGGCGCACGCCAGGTGCTCGAACAGCGCCGGGACGTAGCCCAGCGTGTCCATCCCCTCCACCGTCGGAAGGGCCCCCGGGTCGATCCGCGGGCCGGTGACCATCACCATCCGGGCGTCCGGCTGCTCCTTGCGCACGATCGCGAAGGCCTCCGCGGTCAGCTCGAGCAGGTCCCGCCCGACCGCGGTGCCACCGACCGCGGCGACGTAGAGCGGGTAGCCGGTGCCGTAGCCGAGCCGGCGGCGCAGGCTGGCCGTCCGGCGGTAGGGCACGGGGTCGAACGGGACGACGTACGGGACCGAGTCGAACCACTGGCGCGACCAGTCGCGGATGCCGGGCAACCCGGCGCCGAAGGACGCGTCGGGAAGCTCGTCGAAGCCGCCGATGAACACCGACCGGTCGCGGACGTGAGGGAACCGGGCGCGGTGCTCGATCATCTCGGCGTTGTAGTCGGCGCAGAGCTCGGCCTCCCTCGGGTCGCCCTCGGGATCGACGGGCAGGAAGCCGATCACGTCGGTGAGGAAGGCGTACGGCGCGATCTTGCGCTCGGGGTTCTCATGCAGGAAGTGGTCAACGTCCCACGACTCGTCGCCGACCCACAGGTCGTACGGCGTCTCGCGGACGACGTCGTCGAAGAGCATGTAGTTGGCGCAGAAGATCTCGTCCATCCGCCGGAAGGCGTAGAAGGCGTGCAGGTCGTGCCCCTGGTCATTTGTCTGGGCCTCGCTCTCCCAGTGCGCGGACTCCGAGGCCATCTCGGCGCTGGCGGGATGGACGTGCTCGCCCTCCGCCTCGAGCACCTGGGTGACCGGCGGCTGGGCCAGCCACTCGATCTCGAGGTCGGGCACCTCGGCGCGCAGGGCCCGCGCGATCGCCAGGTCGCGCAGCACGTGCCCGAGACCGATCGGCGAGCAGACCCACAGGGCACGACGGGGGCGGTCCCGCGCGAACTGCCAGGCTGCGGGGGGCGGGACCTGCCGGACTCCGGGTGTGTGCATCTCGACGAACTCCTTGATCAGGGCGTTGACCCGCACCGGGTGGCGGGCGTGCGGCACGTGGCCGACGCCGTCGAGCACGACCAGCCGGCCACCGGTGAGCTCCGCGAACCGTCGCGACCGCTCGATCGGCTGGCAGCGGTCTTCGGTGCCGTGCAGCACGAGCACCGGGCAGGTCAGCGCACTCGACAGCGCGACCGCCTCGTCCTCGGTGGCCGGGTGCAGCGGCGCGTGGGTGCGGGCGCCGATGGTCGCCGGGTCGCTCTGGTGAGCCCACTCGACCAGGTCGTCGTAGACCTTGGACGAGTGTGGCTCGGGCAGCAGCTCGGCACTGTGGTAGCGCACCCAGCCCTCGAAGTCGCCTCGCCACCGGGGATGGTCGACGGGCTCGATGCCGCACGGCTGCGGCGCGAGCGGATGCACCCCGGCAGCGATCGCGACGATCCCCCGCACCCGCTCGGGCGCCTCGGTCGCGACGAGGAGCGACCACTTGATGCCCGAGCACAGCGCGACCAGGAACGCCGCCTCGGTGCCGGTCGCGTCCAAGACGGCGAGCGCGTCCTCGGCATTCACCTCGTCGGCGTACGCCTCGGGACCGATCGGCCGGCCCGAGCCGCCGTTGCCGCGCGGGTCGACGGTGACCACCCGGAAGTGCCGGGACAGGTAGGGCACCTGGCCCTTCCACTGCCGTCCGTCGACGACCGGGAAGGTGCCCATCATCAACAGCGTCGTGGAGCCGGAGCCGAAGACTTCGTAGGCGATGGTCACGCCACCGCGGTCGACGACACCGGCGACGTCGGGTTCGCAGGCACGCATGAGGTCACCTCCTCGACGAAGCGGTGCAGCCGGAGGTTGAACCAGACGGGGTGCCGGGCCTGCACGCAGTGGCCGCCACCGACGACCTCCTCGAACGGGCAGTCCAGCAGCTCGGCCAGGGTGCGACCGTCGGCGATCGGGACGATCCGGTCGTCGTTGCCGTGCACGACGAGGCTGGGGCAGGCGACGCGTTCGGCGGCGCCACGGGTCTCGGCGGCCGTCATGTGCGGACGATCCGATGACCTGGTGGCGATCAGCGTCTCGGCGTCTGTCTCCAACGCCCACTCGACACTGAGATCCACCTGCCGCGTCGAGTGCGGCTCCGGGAAGA
>JAWWPK010000582.1:0-4684 GCA_033854925.1 Nocardioidaceae bacterium
CTGCTCGACCGGAAGATGCCGGTGCCCAGGGGCAAGGTCGTCGGCGGTTCCAGCTCGATCAACGGGATGGTCTACGTCCGCGGCAACCGCGCCAACTACGACTCGTGGGCGGCCGAGGGCAACACCGGCTGGGACGCCGACTCCGTCAACGCGGCGTACCTGCGGATGGAGGACTTCGAGGACGGCGCCAACGAGTTCCGCGGCGCCGGCGGGCCGATCAAGGTCACCCGCAACCACACGCCGCAGGAGGGCTCGCTCCAGTTCATCCAGGCGGCGTCCGACACCCTCGGCGCGAAGATCCTCGACGACTACAACGCGGAGTCGCAGGAGGGCGTCAGCCGGATGCAGCAGAACGCCGCCGGGGGCCTGCGCTACTCGGCCTCGCGTGGCTACATCCATCACCTCAAGCCCGGTGGCCTCGAGCTCCAGAGCGAGACCCTGACGACCAGGATCGTCCTCGAGAACGGCCGGGCGGTGGGCATCGAGGTCACCGACGTCTCGAAGAAGGGCGGCAACGCCAAGCGCACGATCCGCGCCGGCAAGGAGGTCATCCTCTCGGCCGGCTTCGTCGGCTCGGCCCAGCTCCTCATGCTGTCCGGCATCGGCCACGCGCAGCACCTGCGCGACCACGGCATCGAGGTCGTCGCGGACCTGCCGGTCGGCGACAACCTGCACGACCACCTCTTCCACGCGCTGACCTTCCACACCACCACCTCCAAGATGCGCGGCACGCCGCTCTTCTTCGCGCGCGGGGTGGCCAAGGAGGTGCTCCGGCCGGGCAAGTCGTTCCTGGCGAACACCGTGTTCGAGGCCGTCGCCTTCATGCGTACGTCGCAGGCGACCGACGTACCGGACCTGCAGCTGCACCTGCTGCCCTGGTCCTACGTCTCGCCCAACCAGGACGAGCCGATCCGGCACGACGTCGACCCGCGGACCTCGATCACCATCCTCTCGACGCTGATCTATCCGCGCAGCCGAGGGAACCTGCGCCTGGCCGGCAACGACCCGACGGCGCCGCCGCTGATCGACTTCCAGTACCTCGCCGACCCGGCCGACCTCGAGGTGCTCGCCGAGGGCTCGGAGATGGTCCGCGAGATCATGGCCGGCGCGGCGTTCGGCGGCGCGGTCAAGGAGGAGCTCCACCCGGGGGCCGGCCTCCGGGGCCAGGAGCTGCGGGACGCGATCCTCAACCGGGCCACGTCGGTCTACCACGGCGTCGGCACCTGCCGGATGGGCGTCGACGAGCTCGCGGTCGTCGGCCCCGATCTCAAGGTCCGCGGCGTCGACGGGCTGCGCGTCTGCGACGCGTCGATCATGCCGTCGATCACCGGCGGCAACACCAACGCGCCCGCGATCATGATCGGCGAGCGCGGCGCCGACCTCGTCCTCGGAAGGGGCTAGACCATGGCTCTCCAGCGCCCGGCCTCGCTCACCGACGCGTTCCTCGAGAAGCTCGTCGCGCGCGTGCCCTCGACCAGCGGCGGCAGCTGGAAGCTCACCGAGGTCTACACCGGCGACCTGCTGGTCGAGCTGCCGCAGTCCACGCCAGAAGACGTCGCAGCGGCGTACGTCACGGCCCGCGAAGCCCAGGTGGAGTGGGCGGCGCGACCGCTCAAGGAGCGGCTGTCGGTGTTCAAGCGGGCGCACACGCTCTTCATCGACAACGCGCAGACCACGACCGACCTGATCCAGGCCGAGTCCGGCAAGAACCGCCGGATGGCGATCGAGGAGACCTGCGACCCGGTGATGGTGATGAGCCACTACCTGAAGCGGGCGCCGCACCTCCTCAAGCCGGTCAAGCGCGGCGGCCCGGTGCCGCTGCTGTCGACGTCCACCGAGATCCGGCTGCCCAAGGGCATCATCGGGATCATCGCGCCCTGGAACTTCCCGTTCGCGACCGGCATCTCGGACTCGATCTCGGCGCTGATGGCCGGCAACGGCATCGTGCTCAAGCCCGACAACAAGACCGCGCTGTCCCCGCTGTACGGCGTGCAGATGCTCGAGGAGGCCGGGCTTCCCAAGGGCCTGTTCCAGGTCGTCTGCGGCGAGGGCCCCGACGTCGGTCCGGCGCTGGTCGACCACGCCAACTACGTCATGTTCACCGGCTCGACCGCGACGGGCCGGGTGATCGGCGAGCGAGCCGGCCGCAACCTGATCGGCGCGTGTCTCGAGCTCGGCGGCAAGAACCCGATGATCGTGCTCGAGGACGCGAACCTCGACGAGGTCGTGCAGGGCGCGATGTTCGGGGCGTTCGGCAACACCGGTCAGATCTGCATGCACATCGAGCGGATGTACCTCCCCGCCTCGAAGTACGACGACATCAGGTCCCGGCTCGTCGCGGCCACCGAGGCGCTGAACCTCGGCGCGTCGTACGACTTCGGGCCCGACGTCGGCTCGCTGGTCTCGCCCGACCACAAGGACCGCGTGCAGTCGCACGTCGAGGACGCCGTCGCCAAGGGCGCGACCGTGCTCACCGGGGGTCGCGCGCGGCCGGATCTGGGCCCGGCGTTCTTCGAGCCGACGATCCTCGAGGGCGTCACCAAGGACATGCTGGCGGGCGTCACCGAGACCTTCGGCCCGGTGGTGGCGCTGCACAAGTACTCCACGGTGGACGAAGCCATCGCCTTGGCCAACGACACCGACTACGGCCTCAACGCCTCCGTGTGGGGCGGCGACGTCGCGAACGCGTGCGCGGTCGGCCGGCGGATCGAGTCCGGCAACGTCAACGTCAACGACATCCTCGCCACCGCCTTCGCCTCGAAGGGAACGCCGTCGGGCGGCGTGAAGCAGTCCGGCGTCGGCGCCCGCCACGGCGACCAGGGGCTGCTGAAGTACACCGACGTCCAGAACCTCGCCGTGCTCAAGAAGCAGGTCATGGGCGCGCGGCCCGGCCAGGACTACGACAAGTACGTCAAGAGCATGCTGGGCGGGCTGAAGATGATGCGGAAGACCCGCATCCGCTGAGGCGACGGATTTCCATGTAACTCACCGTCCACGCTTCTACCTCGCCGTTGCAACGGTGTGCCAGTGGCGTGGACGGTGAGTTACATATCTTGCGGGCAGCTCACGCGAGCCGGCCGCGGATCTCCCGCGCCTGCCGAGCCAGTCGCTCCGGCATCAGCTCACCGAACCTGGCGACGACCTCGAGGTGCT
The DNA here is from genome assembly GCA_033854925.1 of Nocardioidaceae bacterium. Classification (GTDB taxonomy): domain Bacteria; phylum Actinomycetota; class Actinomycetes; order Propionibacteriales; family Nocardioidaceae; genus Nocardioides. The sequence goes on from JAWWPK010000582.1 coordinate 3,154, forward strand.
CCTCGCGGATGCGTTTGATCGCGCTGGCTCGGTGCGGTGGCCAGAAGTCCTTCCAGATGATGTGGGAGATCCCGAGTCCCTCCGCGGCGAGGTCGCGGTCGCGCTTCTTCTCGGCCCAGACGACCTCGTGCGCAGGGTGCTCTGCCACGCCGCCCTCGCCCGGGGATCGCAGCTTGATGTGGCCGTCGACCTCGAAACCGTGCGCACCGACGATCATGTCGAGCCACGCAAGTCGGCCGCTGGCGAGCGGGACGGGAAACTGGGTGTCGATCGCGGTCACCCCCAATGCCTCGGCGACCAGGATCCGCCCCAGGGTCTCCGCGAGGTTGGCGGCACCCGCGTCGGCGAAGGCGATGGCGCGCCGAGTGCGACCGACGTGGGGCCAGTTGGTCATCACGGCGCAGGCAGTCGCCAGCTCCGACCGGGAGACGCCGCGTCGCAGCACGGCGTCGCAGGCGATCTCGCCGAACGGCTCTCCGAGCTCGCGGGCGATGTCCACGGCGGTGCGTGCGAGGTCCAGCACCCTGAGCTCGTCGACCATCACGACCTGCTCCCCGCTGAACCGGGCGAGATGGTGCTTCACGCCGTACTTGGTCCAGGCGTTGGTCGATCCCGGCCGGGTTATGTGGACATAGGGATCCGAGGGCAGCAGGATCTCGAGACCGTGCTCATGAGCGGCCGAGTCATGGCTGATGACGAAGTCACGGCGCATCCGCATCGTCGCGGCCCGAGTTCGAAGGCGGTCGCGCCCCCGGTCGTCAAGGCCCCTCCAATGTTCGCCGTCCGCATAGACGCCACGCCGTACCGGAACCAGTGTCCCCGTCCGTACGAGGTGCTGGATCTGGGTGTGGGTCAGCCCGAGATCGCGAGCCTGGTCAACGGTGGCGAGGCCATGTTGCGAAGCCATGACCGTGAGTAGCGACAGGTTCATGCCGGCAGTACTTCCCGCATCGCGACGCTGCCGCACGGCGGAGTCCGAGCCTGTGGATAGAGATCACCAACTCATGTAACTCACCGTCCACACCACTACCTGACCGCTGTAGCGGCAGGCCAGAGTGGCTAACGGTGAGTTACAAGTCTTGGCGGCTCAGGCCACCTGCAGGCTGCGCTTCGACAACCCCATCCAGAAGCCGTCGATGACCTGGAGCCCCGGCTCCTCGGGGTCGGTGGCGGCGCCGAGGGTGACGAACAGCGGTGTGTAGTGCTCGACGGTCGGGTGGGCGTACGGCATTCCGGGGGCCTTGCTGCGGTACGACGCGAGCGCGTCGACGTCGCCGCGGGCCATTGCGTCGCCCGCCCAGGCGTCGAAGTCGGTCGACCAGCCGGGGGCGGCCGCGTCGATGCGGTACTCGGTGAGGAACGGCAGGCCGTGGGTGAGGAAGCCGGAGCCGATGATCAGCACGCCCTCGTCGCGCAGGGGCCGGAGCCGCTCGCCCAGCGCGAGGAGCCGCACCGGGTCGTGAGTGGGCAGCGAGAGCTGGAGCACCGGGATGTCGGCCTCGGGATACATGATCCGGAGCGGGACCCACGC
>JAWWPK010000583.1:0-5569 GCA_033854925.1 Nocardioidaceae bacterium
CCCCGATCCGTCGGACGGGCGGATCGAGCGCGACGCCGAGGGCCGCCCGAACGGCACCCTGCACGAGGGCGCGACCGCGCTGATCTCGCGTCACCTGCCGCGCACCACCGGCGCCGACTACCGCGCCGCCCTGCTGGCCGGCCAGGCGTACCTCCACTCGCTCGGCGTCACCAGCTGGCAGGACGCGATCGTAGGCTCCTACGCCGGCATGGACGACCCCGCGTCGATCTACGTCGAGGCGGCTGAGAGCGGGGAGCTCCGCTCCCACGTGGTCGGCGCGCTCTGGTGGGACCGCCGGCAGGGCGTCGAGCAGGTGGCCGACCTGGTCGGGCGGCGTGCTGCGCTCACCGCCGGCAGGTTCCGGGCCACGAGCGTGAAGATCATGCAGGACGGGGTCGCTGAGAACGCGACGGCGTCCCTGCTCGAGCCGTACCTCGACCGGTGCGGCCACGCCACGGACAACCGGGGGCACTCCTTCCTCGACGTCCAGGCGGTCAGGGACGCCGTGTCCGCGCTGGACGCCGCCGGCTTCCAGGTCCACGTGCACACGATCGGCGACCGGGCCGTGCGCGAGACCCTCGACGCGATGGTCGGCACCGATCCGGCCCGTCGGCACCAGGTCGCCCACTTGCAGCTGATCCATCCGGACGACGTCCCCAGGTTCGCCGAGCTGGGCGTGGCCGCCAACATGCAGGCGCTCTGGGCCTGCCACGACGACCAGATGGTCGACCTCACGCTGCCGTTCCTGGGCGAGGAGCGGTCCCGCTGGCAGTACCCCTTCGGTGCGTTGCACCGGGCCGGCGCGCGGCTGGTCGCCGGCAGCGACTGGCCGGTCTCCACGCCCGACCCGCTGGCCGCGATCCACACCGCGGTGACGCGGACGGCGTACGGCGACCCGGGCCGGGCGGGCACCGACCCGTTCCTGCCGGAGCAGGCACTGCCCCTGGAGGTCGCGTTCGCGGCGTACACCTCCGGGAGTGCGTGGGTGAACCACCGCGACCTCCACGACGGAGCCGGCGTGGTCGAGATCGGCGCGGTCGCCGACCTCGTCGTGCTCGACCGGGACCCGTTCGCGGGCCCCCCGGAGGAGATCGGCGCGACCCGCGTCGTGTCCACCTGGATAGACGGCGAGCTGGTTCACGACTGATTCCGCACCAGTTGGGGGTCCTGCACTACAGATTCCGTCGTCGGCCGCCTAGGCTCCGAGCCATGGCCGACCAGCGCTTCCAGAACGTCATCAACGGTGAGCTCGTCGACTCGGTGTCGGGGGAGACCTACGACGTGATCGACCCGACCACGGGGGAGGTGTACGCCGCCGCGCCCATGTCCGGCGCCGAGGACATCGACCGCGCCTACGCCGCCGCGGCGTCGGCCTTCGAGGGCTGGGGCGACTCCACGCCGCAGGACCGCGCCACCGCGATGCTCAAGATCGCGGAGGCGATCGACGCCCGCGTCGAGGAGATCAACCAGGTCGAGTGCAAGGACACCGGCAAGCCGCTGCACCTCACGATGTCGGAGGAGATGCCCTACGCCTCCGACCACTTCCGCTTCTTCGCCGGCGCCGCGCGCGTCCTGCAGGGCAGCTCGGCCGGCGAGTACATGGCCGACCACACCTCGTGGATCCGCCGCGAGCCGGTCGGCGTGGTCGGCCAGGTCACGCCGTGGAACTACCCGCTGCTGATGATGATCTGGAAGATCGCCCCGGCGCTGGCCGGCGGCAACACGATCGTCCTCAAGCCCAGCGACACCACCCCGGCCAGCTCCACGCTGCTCGCCGAGATCTGCCAGGAGTTCCTGCCGCCCGGCGTACTCAACGTCGTCTGCGGCGATCGCGACACCGGCCGCGCCCTGGTCTCGCACAAGACCCCGGCGATGGTCGCGATCACCGGCTCGGTGCGGGCCGGCATGGAGGTGGCCGAGGCGGCGTCGTCAGATCTCAAGCGGGTGCACCTCGAGCTCGGTGGCAAGGCGCCGGTCATCGTCTTCGACGACGCGGACATCGAGAAGGCTGCCGAGGGCATCGCCGGCGCCGGCCTCTTCAACGCCGGCCAGGACTGCACCGCCGCCACCCGGGTGCTCGCCGGTCCGGGCGTCCACGACGAGTTCGTCGCGGCGCTTGCCGAGGCGGCGAAGGGCATGCCGACCGGCCCGCCCGACAGCGAGGACACCTACTACGGCCCGCTCAACAACCAGAACCAGTACGACCGCGTCGCCGGCATGGTCGACCGGCTGCCGGACCACGCCAAGCTCGAGACCGGCGGCGCCCGCCACGGATCAGTCGGCTACTTCTACGAGCCCACGGTGGTGTCCGGCCTCCAGCAGGACGACGAGCAGGTCCAGTCCGAGATCTTCGGCCCGGTGATGACGGTCCAGAAGTTCTCCGACGAGGCAGAGGCACTGGCCTGGGCCAACGGGGTCGAGTACGGCCTGTCCTCGAGCGTGTGGACCAAGGACCACGCCCGCGCCCTGCGGATGTCCAAGGGGCTCGACTTCGGCGTGGTGTGGATCAACACCCACATCCCGTTCGTCTCCGAGATGCCGCACGGCGGCTTCAAGCACTCGGGCTACGGCAAGGACCTGTCCATGTACGGCCTCGAGGACTACACGCGCATCAAGCACGTCATGTCGTATATCGGCGAATGAGTGTGGTCGGGTCTGGATGGTCGGCTCACCTGGTTTCGAGACAGGCGCTAGCGCGCCTTCCTCAACCACCGGTGGTTGAGGAGGTCGCTCTGCGACCGTCTCGAAACCTCGCAACCGAAGGCTGGGACTGAATGAGGATCTTGCTCATCGGAGCAGGGGGAGTGGGCGGGGCGTTCACGGCCATCGCGGCCCGGCGCGACTTCTTCGAGACCATCGTCATCGCCGACTACGACCCGGCGCGGGCCGAGAGGGCCGCCGCCACGGACGCGCGGTACGTCGCGGCGCAGGTCGACGCCTCCGATGCCGAATCGGTGACCGCGCTGTGCCGCGAGCACCAGATCACCCATGTGATGAACGCCGTCGACCCGATCTTCAACATGCCGATCTTCAACGGCGCCTTCGCGGCCGGCGCCGACTACCTCGACATGGCGATGTCGCTGTCGAAGCCACACCCCGACGCGCCGTACGAGAAGACCGGCGTGAAGCTCGGCGACGAGCAGTTCGCGGTCGCCGCCGAATGGGAGACGGCGGGTCGGCTCGCGCTGGTCGGGATCGGCGTCGAGCCCGGGCTGTCCGACGTGTTCGCGCGGTACGCCGCCGACCACCTGTTCTCCGAGATCGACGAGCTCGGCACCCGCGACGGTGCCAACCTGGTCGTGACCGACGACGACGGCAACGAGATCTTCGCGCCGTCGTTCTCGATGTGGACCACGATCGAGGAGTGCCTCAACCCGCCGGTGATCTGGCAGGACGGTGAGTGGTTCACGACAGCACCGTTCTCGGAGCCCGAGGTCTTCGACTTCCCCGAGGGGATCGGGCCGGTCGAGTGCGTCAACGTCGAGCACGAGGAGGTGCTCCTCATGCCGCGCTGGGTGGACTGCAAACGCGCGACGTTCAAGTACGGCCTCGGCGACGAGTTCATCAACATCCTCAAGGTGCTCCACACCCTGGGGCTCGACAGCACCGAGAAGGTGCGCGTCAAGGGCGTCGAGGTCAGCCCGCGCGACGTGGTCGCCGCGGTGCTGCCGGACCCGGCCACCGTCGGCCCACGCATGAAGGGCAAGACCTGTGCAGGCCTGTGGATCACCGGCAGGGGCAAGGACGGCAACGCTCGGTCGACGTACCTCTACCACGTCGTCGACAACGAGTGGACGATGCGGGAGTACGGCCACCAGTGCGTGGTCTGGCAGACCGCGATCAACCCCGTGGTCGCCCTGGAGCTGCTGTCCAAGGGCACCTGGACCGGTGCCGGCGTGCTCGGGCCGGAGGCCTTCGACGCCGTCCCCTTCCTCGACCTGCTGACCGCGTATGGCAGCCCGTGGGGGATGCAGGAGGTCTCGGCATAGTCCGGGCCAAGACGCTTCTTGTGCGTCGCGTCAGGATTGAGCTCATGGATGGAGCGCGTAGCCGGCTCCAGGCGGACCATGAAGAGGCATTGGGACGCTCGGCGAGCCTGACGGGCGACTTCGACGCAGTGGTCGCGGCCTCGCGGGACACGAACGCCGATGATGAACATGATCCCGAAGGGGCAACGATCGCGTTTGAGCGGTCGCAACTCCGAGCCCTGGTGCGACAGGTGCAACTTCACCTGGTGGAGATCGATGCCGCCATGAAGCGCTTGGAAGCTGGCACGTACGGAACCTGCGAAGGATGCGGCGGTGCGATCGGCGAAGACAGACTCGAGGCGAGACCGGCCGCGCGGACCTGTATCCGTTGCGCCACGACGAACTGACCGTGACAGGCTGCGATCTTCGCTACAGCCAAGAAACGGAACCCCGATCGTCGACTGAAATGCCGAGCTTGAACCAGCATGCGCGACCGGATCGCGGCAGATCCTGGCGATGCCTCAGAACGGCTGGAGGAGCGTCACGTGGTGCCGCCGAGCCAGCATCTCGTCGGCGAGTCGTTGCTCGTGGGATGACCGGCTGGCGGGGGAAGCGTTCAGCACGTCGGAGCCGACTACCCAGGCGATTTCCAAGTCGGATTCGGTTGTCGGCCGCGCGGGCTGACGAACAAGGCCCAAAGACCAACAGGTGATGGTGCCCATGTCGAGGTCCGCGAAAGTGTCGGTCGCCAGCTCCTCGGTGAGCCAGCGCAACACCTCAGGCAGGTCGGCCTCGGTGATCAGATAGCTGTACACCGACCATGAATAGTTGGGGTCAGTGCTGCCGATGTAGATGAAGACGACGTAGTTGGAGCCGTTGGCCTCTTGGACGAGGTGTCGCTCATCAAATCCTTGGACCCGCATGGCCGCCAGCCTAAAAGCACGCTCGTCGGCTGAGGAGCGCACGGATCTCGCCAGATCCGTGCGGATCCGCCGGCGGCGCGACCAGCTTCACCAGTGCCTCGGTGCGGTGTGCACCCGCGTCTTCGTGGGCGATGGACGCACTCGTCATCGGCCTGCCTGAGCGTTTCATCGCCTGTCTGTGGAGAGCGAATCTTCAGTGTCGGTGGCGAGTGCTTGGGTTGAGTCATGCCGGAGCCGACCAGTTTTCTCGCCGTCGAGGACCTCGACGTTGCCGGGACGTTGGCTGCGGTCGAGGCGGCGGAGCGGGACCGGCGTGCGGTCGAGGTGCGTGAGCTGGAGCTCGCGCTGCACTGGGCCGATCTGCATGCCCAGGACCCTCGCGACGAAGGGCAGCCGCCGGTGAACGGCGGGCCGCAGCTGGTCCAGGTCGGCGGCGCTGGGAGTCCGCGCGTGCAGGACCTGGCTCTGTGTGAGCTCGCGATGGCCCGGGGGCAGCACACTCTGGCCACGCGGGCGTTGGTGGCCGACGCGCTGGACCTGCGGCACCGGCTGCCGGAGCTGTACGCCGCCCTGCGGGAGGGCCGGATCGACCTGTGGGTCGCCCGCAAGGTGGCCTCGATGACCCGCAAGCTCGACCCGGCGGCGGCTGGATTGGTCGACCGGGCCGTCACAGCCGCG
>JAWWPK010000584.1:0-9920 GCA_033854925.1 Nocardioidaceae bacterium
ACGAACTGGTGGTCGTGGGCGTGGCCGCGCTGCTCGAGCCCTACCGCGACCGCGTGCAGGTCGTGGAGCTGGACAGCAACCTCCCGGTGCTGCGCGATGTCGATGTGATCCTCTACGACACCTTCGGCCAGGTGCAGGGCAAGGGAGTGGACGTGGACGCCCTCGTGGACGGTGGCTCGGCCAAGGTCGTCATCTACAGCTGGAACGTCCACGGCGTACTCATGGCCGACTCGATGGAGGCCGGTGCCTCCGGCTACCTCTCGAAGGGGATCGAGGCCAAGGAGCTCGTGGACGCCATCGAGCGGATCCACGCGGGAGAGATCCTGCAGCTGAGCAGTGCCGGCACGGCCAACCCCAGGCCCGAGAGCGACTGGCCCGGCAAGGAGCACGGTCTCACCGGTCGCGAGGCGGAGATCATCGCCCTGATCACCCAGGGGCTCACCAACCAGGAGATCGCCGAGCGCAGCTATCTGAGCATCAACTCGGTGAAGACCTACATCCGGACTGCCTACCGCAAGATCGGCGTCGAGCGCCGCGCGCAGGCAGTGCTGTGGGGGATCAAGCACGGCTTCGAACCGGACGTCCTGCGCCGCGTCCAGCGCTGACGATCGCCGGCCCCGCCCTCACTCCGGTGAGCCGGTCCCCGGTCCTGGGTACTGGCGGGGGTGTTTGCGAGCGGGGCCCGGCGACTCACCGTGGCGCACTGCGTGGCCATCGTCGTGGTGGCGACGACGGTGGGGTGTGCCCCGGGGACTCCGGACGGCGACTCGTGGCGGATCGACGCGCAGCGAGCGGTGGGCGACGCGTCCTCGGAGGTCCAGACCGCCGAGCTGGCGCTGCGGCAGCACGGTCGGGGCCGGGTGTTCGACAACTATCTCCAGACCGTCCTGGTCGACGCCGAGGCGGGGGTCGGCAAGGCCGGTGACGCGATCGGGTCCAAGCAGCCACCTCGAGAGGAGCGGGAGCGCTACGACACGGTGACCGGCCAGATCGACGAGGCGGCCGGGCTGGTCTCGACGGCCCGCATCGCCGTCGTCGACCACGAGACGAGCCGGTACGACGCGCTGGCGGATCGGCTGGCCACCGCAGCGGACGCGCTCCAGAAGCTCGAGGACGACCTCCAGCATCCCCCCGTGACGGCGGGCTAGGCGATGAACAAGGTCTTCGCCGTCGCGCTGGGCATCCTCACGGCCATCGGCGGCTTCGTCGACATCGGCGACCTGGTCACCAACGCCCAGGTCGGGGCCCGGTTCGGGCTGTCCCTCGGCTGGGTCGTCATTGCCGGCATCATCGGCATCTGTCTCTTCGCGGAGATGTCGGGCCGCGTCGCCGCAGTGAGCCAGCGGGCGACCTTCGACCTCGTGCGCGAACGGCTGGGCCCCCGGATGGGCATGGCGAACCTGCTCGCGTCCATGGCGGTCACGCTGCTCACCTTCGTCGCCGAGATCGGCGGCGTGGCACTGGCCCTGCAGCTCGTCTCGTCGGTCAGCTACCTGCTGCTGGTGCCGTTCATCGCCTTCGTGGTGTGGCTGATCCTGTGGCGGGCGCGGTTCTCGGTGATGGAGAACGTGCTGGGGCTGTTCGGGCTGGCACTCATCGTCTTCGGCGTCGCCCTGTGGCAGCTCGGCCCGGACTGGGGAGACATGGTGCATCGCATGGCGGTGGTCGACAAGCCCGGTGACGAGCAGTGGCGGACCTGGGCCTACTACGCGGTCGCGCTGTTCGGTGCCGCGCTCACGCCCTACGAGGTCTTCTTCTTCTCCTCCGGTGGGGTCGAGGAGAAGTGGACGGTCGAGGACCTCGGCACGATGCGGGCGAACGTCTTCATCGGGTTCCCGCTCGGGGGCATGCTCTCGCTGGCCATCGCCGGCTGCGCGGCCACGGTGTTCGGACCGATGAATGCGAGCGTCGACACCCTGGGCCAGGTGGGGCTGCCGGTGGCGGTCGCCGTCGGCAAGATCGGACTCGCGGTTGCCCTGATCGGCTTCGTGGCGGCCACGCTGGGCGCGGCCTGCGAGTGCGGGCTGTCGGTGGGCTACAGCATCGCGCAGTTCCGCGGCTGGCAGTGGGGCAAGTACGTCGGGCCGGCTGTCGCGGCGCGCTTCCACGTGGTCCTCGCACTGTCCGCCCTCGTGGCGACGGGGGTGCTGCTGACCACGGTCGACCCCATCCTGGTCACCGAGGCCTCGGTGGTGTTCTCCGCCGTCGCGCTCCCGCTCACCTACTTCCCGATCCTCGTGGTGGCCAACGATCCGGACTACATGGGCGAGCACGTCAACGGACGGCTGGCCAACGTCCTCGGCTCGATCTACCTCGTCGTCATCGGCGTGGCGGCGCTGGCCGCCCTGCCACTGATGATCGTCACCCGGATGGGGGCCTGACGTGGACAGGTTGTCCGGCAGCCTCGACGCTGTCCTGCACCTGCTCGACCGGCAGGTGACCGATGCGGACGGCCTGCTGGTGTGCAAGGTCGACGACGTGGAGCTGACCGAGTTCGACGACGGCGTTCTCGGGGTGACCGGGCTCCTGGCCGGTCCGGCTGCTCTCGTGCCGCGGTACGGCGACGAGGGCGTGGGCCGGATGCTGGGCTACTTCTGGCGCCGCCTCGGCACCGCCCAGGCCGACCGCGACGACCCCTACCGCATCGACCTCGAGCTGGTGGAGCGGCTGGGCAGCGCGGTCGAGCTCAACGTCGGCCGGGACGGGGTCCTCGTCCGCCAGGGAGAGCGGGGCCGGCGCCTCAACGAGCTGCTCCAGATGCTGGTCGAGGACCACGCCGGGCACCAGCTGGGTCGAGTGCTCGACGTGCGCCTGGAGCGCGAGACGACCGAGCCCGGCAGACGGATCCGAGTGATCGGCCTGGTGGTGGGGAGGGGCCGGCCCGGCTCCTACTTCGGCTACGACCGCAGACCGGACATGGGGCCGTGGCTGGTCCGCGTCGTGGTGCGACGGCTGCACCGGCACTCGGGCTACGCCGACCTGGCGGACCTGGCCGACCTGGACTGGGACGCCGGGGTGGTTCGGGTGGACCCGGCGCGGATGCAGCCGCTCGAGGCCGCTGCGTCCAATGATGAGTAGCACGGAACGACCGAACCGGGCCTCATCCGACCGGTCACAGTTCCGGCAAACCGCGAACAGGGCCGGTGCTCGGCTCCTACCTTGAAGGCATGAGGGAGAAGACTCGGGTGTTGAGCGCGCTTGCGGCGTTGGTCGCGGGCGCCGTCCTGGCCATGGCCCCGCCGGCATCGGCGGTCCCCACCACGACCACGGCGCTCGTCTCGAGCGCCAATCCGTCGACCGCAGGGCAGGCGGTCACGCTCACCGCGACGGTGACCGGGGCCGCGCCGACCGGGCAGGTCGTCTTCGGCGAGCCCGGCGTCACCCTCGGCGCCGCGGAACTGAGCGCCGGCGTCGCGACGCTGGTGATCAGCTCGCTGGGCGCCGGCGACCACGCCCTCACCGCGACGTACTCCGGCGACGTCAACAACGACTCCTCGGTGGGCACGCTCACCCAGACGGTGAACGCCGTCCCGCCCCCGGTGGTCACCGTCAAGCCGCCCAAGATCAAGCTCGTCGCCTCGGCGACCAAGGCCTCCGTCGGCGACAAGGTGCAGCTGCGCTGGCACACCAAGCGCGCCGACTCCGTGATGGCGTCCGGAGACTGGGCCGGCTCCCAGAAGTCCAAGGGCTCTGCGACCGTCCGGATCAGCGAGCGTGGCAAGCACATCTTCAAGCTGACCGTGCGGAACGCAGTGGGCGCCAAGACCGCGACCGTGAAGGTGCTGGCGTCCCGCAAGGCCAAGGAGCTCGAGCTGGTGGTGACCGAGGACCTGACCATGGTCGGCTCGGACGTCGACGTCTCCGCCGACGGACTGGCCAAGGGCGAGGAGTACGTCGTCCGCCTCGACGGCAAGTCGATCATGACCGGCAGGGCGAACAAGACGGGCGATGTCGAGCGCACCTTCCAGCTCGCCAAGACCACGCCCGAGGGGGCCCTGGACCTGACCATCACGGGCAGCAACCCGGGCCGGGTCGGCACCGCAGTCCTCAACGTGATCAAGCCGAAGAAGCTCGCCGTCGAGGTCGACGAGACCCAGGTCCAGAAGAACGCGAAGGTGACGCTCACCGTCACCGGCCTTGTCGCGGCCGAGCCGCTCACGGTGATGTACGAAGGCAAGAAGCTCACTGCCGGGAAAGCCGACGCCGACGGGAAGTTCACCTACACCTTCGACGTCGGCAAGGCCCCGGGCAAGCACACGGTCAAGGTGATCGGAGCCGACCCGACTCGCTCGGGGGAGGCCACGTTCAAGATCGTCGGCAACGGAGGCGGAGGCGGTGGCGGCGGCAACATCTAGGTCTGTGCTCAGCACGGCGACTGCCCTCACCGTGACAGGTGACCAGACCGGTCGTTGACACGGGCGTGAAGCCGCCTGCTCGTGCTGCCCTCTCGATCCTTGCCACCCTGTCGCTCGTCCCCGGGATCACGCTGCTCGCGGGGCCTGCCAGTGCCGACCAGGCCGCGTCCGTCCACACCGCAGCGCCGGTCGCCCAGGCGCCGACGCGCAAGCTGCACTGGACGCCGCGGCCCGAGCAGTATCCCCGCACGGTCCGCACCACGGATCTCGCGATCACGATGGACGACGGGGTTGTCCTGCGCGGTGACCTGGTCCGCCCGGCGCGCGCGGACGGCTCGGTGGTGTCGAGGCCGCTCCCGGTCATCATCACGATCACGGCGTACAACAAGAGCGTCCTCGCCAGCGGTGGGCTGGGCGGCCCGAGTGCCGACTACCTGGTCAAGCGTGGCTACGCACAGCTGACCGTGGACGCGCGCGGGACGGGCACGTCCGAGGGCGTCTGGGAGGCGTTCGGCCTGCGCGAGACCAGGGACTACGGCCAGGTCGTCACGTGGGCGCACCGCCAGCCCTGGAGCAACGGCAGGTCCGGGATGACCGGCCCGTCCTACATGGGCATCAGCCAGATCTTCGCGGCGGCCGCGCACCCGCCCGGCCTCAAGGCGATCTTCCCGCAGGTCCCGGGCGCCGACGTCTACCGCGACATCGTCGCGTCCGGCGGACAGATCGACGTGAGCTTCATCCCGCTCTGGATGGGCCTGGTCACCGGCACCGGCCTGATCCCGCCGGCGTACGGCGGCGACGACCCGGCGTCGGCGGTCAAGGCGCTCCTCGACCGGCTGACCACCGCGACCACGTTCACCGGTCCACTGCTGGCCTCGGCGGTCCTGGGCGGCGACCCGGCCTACGACGGGCAGTTCTACAAGGACCGTTCGCCGATCAACATCATCAACAAGGTCAAGGTGCCGACGTTCCTGGTGAGCGGGGAGTACGACCTGTTCCAGCGCGGCACCCCGCTGCTGTTCGAGCAGCTGCAGAAGAGCGGCGTCCCGGTCCGGATGATCACCGGGCCGTGGGACCACCTGCAGGGCTCGTCTGGCGAAGACGTCGGCAAGGCCGGCTACGGGCAGCTGCAGGAGCTGTGGCTGCGCTGGTTCGACCACTACGTGAAGGGCAAGAAGGACCCGAAGCTCTTCAAGGACATCAAGCCGTTCACCTACTTCGAGCAGGGCACCGGGAAGTGGGTCACGACCAAGACGTACGTCGACCGCGACCTGCGCCCGGCCTCGTACCGGCTCTCGGGCACGGCCTCCATCGGCGGCAGCACCGGCGGTCTCGTGCTCGAGGGTGCCCAACCGGGCACGTCGTCGGTGCCGCCGCTCCCGGTCACCGGGCTGTGCACCCGCTCGGCGAACCAGTGGACCGCGGGCATCCTCAACAAGGCCTTTCCGGACAGTCCGTGCCTGAAGGACAACGCGCTCAACGACCTCGGTGGGCTGAGCTTCCAGACCGCGCCACTGCAGCAGCCACTGCGGCTGCAGGGGCCGATCAACGCGCGGCTCTACACCTCCTCACCCAGCGGCGACGGCATGCTGTCGGTCGCCGTCGAGGACGTCGCTCCCGACGGCACGGCCAGTCGGCTCACCGGCGGCTGGCAGGTGCTCTCGCAGAGAGCGCTGGACCTGAAGAAGTCACGGTTCCTCCGCGGTCAGCTGATCCAGCCGTTCCACCCGTTCACCCGCGAGTCGCAGCAGCCGGTGCCCGCCGGTGCGGTGGTCCCGGTGGACGTGGAGGTGTTCCCGACCGGTGCCGCGATCCTGCCCGGCCACCGGCTGCGGGTCAGCATCCAGGCCTTCGACGTGCCGCACCTGCTGCCGCCGCTGCCGAACATCGGGCAGATCGCGCCGCTGACCGTCTACGCCTCCGACGTCTACCCGTCGGTGCTCACCATCCCGGTGCGCACCAAGTAGCACGAAGTGGGCGGGTCAGCGGTCGACCCGGTCGAGGATCGCGGTACGCGCCTCGCGGTAGCGGTCGCGGATCTCCGGCACGGCGACGCCGTCATGGCTGACCACGCCCGGAACCTCCCACTGCGGCGGGGCGTCCGTCCCGGCGAGCGCCCACGCTGCCTGCCGTGCGGCCCCGTCGGCCACCGCCTCGACGGCCGGGGGGACCAGGACCTCGGTGCCGAACACCTGCGGGGCGATCCGGCGCACCGCCTCGGACCGGGCGCCGCCGCCGACCATGACGACTCGCCGGATGGCGACCCCGGAGTCGCGCAGGGCGTCGAGGGCGTCGGCGAGACCGCACAGCACGCCCTCGACGCAGGCGCGGGCCAGGTGGGCGGGGGTCATCGTGGCGAGGGTGAGGCCGTGCAGCGAGCCGGTCGCGTCGGGCAGCGCCGGGGTGCGCTCTCCTTCGAGGTAGGGCACGAGCGACAGCCCGTCACACCCCGCAGGCGCGGTCAGCGCCAGGTCGGAGAAGGCGGCGTGGTCGACCCCGAGCAACCGGGCGCCGGCGTCCAGCACCCGGGCGGCGTTGAGGGTGGCGACCAACGGCAGGAAGCGACCCGTGGCGTCCGCGAAGCCGGCGATCGTGCCGGTCTCATCGGCGCTCTGGTCCGTCGCGACCGCGCAGGCCACTCCCGACGTACCGATGCTCAGCATCACGTCGCCCACCTCGGCCTGGAGTCCCAGAGCGGCTGCCATGTTGTCGCCGGTGCCGGCGGCGACAAGTGCACCCCGCGCGAGCTCCCGCGCCTCGCCTGCCGACTCGCTCGGGCCGAGCACCCGCGGCAGCAGGGCGCGGTGGCCGAGGGCGAGCTCGACGAGGTCGTGGCGGTAGGTGTTCGAACGAGCGTCGAACCAGCCCGTCCCGCTCGCGTCTCCGCGGTCGGTGCTCAGGGCGTCCAGGCTCGGCGCGCCGAGCAGCCGCCAGGTCAGCCAGTCGTGGGGCAGGCAGACGGCCGCCGTGCGGGCCGCGTTCCCCGGTTCGTGGTCGGCCACCCAGCGGGCCTTGGTCGCGGTGAACGACGCGACGGGCACCGACCCGACCGCCTCGGCCCAGGCTCGGGGCCCGCCGAGCTCGGCGATCAGCTCGGCGGCCTGGGGTGCGGACCGGTTGTCGTTCCAGAGCAGGGCGGGGCGCACGACCTCGCCACCGTCGTCGAGTGAGACGTAGCCGTGCTGCTGGGCGCCGACGGCCAGCGCCGCGACGTCGTCGAGACCGCCGGCCGCGGCCGCGGCTTCACGCAGCGCGCGCTCCCACGCGTTCGGGTCGACCTCGGTGCCGGGTGGGTGCGACGCGCGCCCACGACGTACGAGTGACCCGTCGGCGGCGTCGAGGACGACGACCGTGCACGACTGTGTCGAGCAGTCGATCCCTGCCACCAGCGCCACGTCGGTCGCCTGCTCAGGCGGAGCGGCTGGGGTCGGAGGAGTAGATCGCACCGCTGACCATCCGGGCCGCTCCGATGACGCCGCCCTCGGCTCCGAGCTCGCTCAGCACGATCGGCAGGTTGCCGGTGGCGAGCGGGAGCGAGCGGCGGTAGGTGACGCCGCGGATCTCCGCGAGCAGCGAGTGGCCGACCGCGGTCACGCCACCGCCGATGACGATGAGCCCGGGGTTGAAGAAGGACACGAGGCTGGCCAGCACCTGCCCGACCCGGCGCCCGGAGTCACGGATCAGCTGGACCGCCACGGGGTCGCCCTGGCTCACCGCCTGGCCGACGTCAGCGGCGCTCAGCTCGCCACGGTCGGCGAGCAGTGCTGCCAGCACCTCGGAGCGTCCAGAGCGGGCGGCCGCTGTGGCGTCCCGAGCCAGCGCGGCACCTCCGGCGAAGGCCTCGAGGCATCCCGTGTTCCCGCAGGCGCAGGTGGGGCCGAAGTCGTCGACGCGGATGTGGCCGATGTCGCCGGCGCAGCCGTCCACACCACGGTAGAGCTCGCCGTCCACGACGATGCCGCAGCCGATGCCGGTGCCGATCTTGACGAACAGGAAGTCCTTCGCAGCCCGGGCCACCCCGGCATGCTGCTCGCCCACCGCGAGCACGTTGACATCGTTGTCGAGCACCACCGGGCACCCGAGGTCGCGGGAGACGGCGTCCCGCACGGGGTAGCCGTCCCAGCCGGGCATGATCGGTGGTGAGACCGAGACGCCCCGGTGGAAGTCGACCGGACCCGGTACGCCGACACCGGCGCCGCTGAGCGCGGTCACCCCCACCTCGGCCATCAGCTCACGGGTCGTCTCGAGCGCAAGGGCGAGGACGCTCTCGGGTCCCTGGGTGATGTCGCACTCCCGATGCCTGACCGCGAGGGCGCTCAGCCGTCCGTCGGTGACCCCCACGGAGAGGCCGGTGGCGCCGATCGCGATGCCTGCGAAGCGGATGTCGGGGGACAGGTCGACGAGCGTCGACCTCCGTCCGCCACGGGAGGCGGCCGGGCCGGCCTCGATCGCGAGGCCGAGCTCGCCGAGCCGCGTCACCTCGGCGCCGACGGTCGTGCGCGACACCTGGAGGGCATCGGCCAGCTGCGCCTTGGACAGGGGTCCCTCGTCGCGCAACCTGGCCAGGAGCCGGGCCTGGACGGGGCTCTCCGCCCGACCAGCCAACGAGTGCCGCACGCGCGCATCCTTGCACGCGGCCCGCAACAACTCCACGACCGTAGTCTGTCAATGGGCGTGGCAACTTCGTTCACGTTTGACGAAAGTTGCATCAGACGTTCGGAGAAATCCGGGCTGTTGGTCTTGCGCGAGGACGATGAAGGCACCTAGTTTGTGCTCCGCCATGACAAATGAGTGACCACGGTCACGTGGAGCCAGAGGTGGAGGCGCGGCACCGGTGCGGACGTTCGACCAGGACGAGAGCTCGCTCAGCGCCGACCAGCTGACCCTGCGGCGTACGAACCTCGGGCTCGTCCTGCGCCGACTGCGTGACCACGGGCCCCGATCACGGGCCACGCTCGCCACCGAGCTGGGCATGACCCGATCGGCGGTCTCGACCCTGGTCGCCGACCTCGCCGAACGCGGGCTGGTCCGCACCGGCGACCTCGAGCGCGGAGCGGTCGGTCGGCCCGGCACCAGCGTCGAGCTCGACGGTCACGCCGTGGCCGGCCTGGGTGCGGAGGTCAACGTCAACCACGTCTCGACGATCGCCCTGGACCTCACCGGCGAGGTGGTGAGCGAGCACAAGCTCGGCCTCGACGCTCGGGCGATCGCTGCCGAGGAGGTGCTCGACCGGCTCGCCGACCTGGTCCGGCAGACGGTCGCGGACCTCGCGCACCGCGACATCCTGTCGATCGGGCTGACCGTCGGCGTGGCCGGCCTCGTCGATCGGGAGCGCGACCTGCTCACCCACGGTCCCAACCTCGGGTGGCATGACGTGCCGGTCGGCGACCTGCTCCGAGCCCGGCTCGGTGACTCCTACCCGATCACGGTCGAGAACGAGGGCAACCTGGCCGCCCTCGCGGAGGCCACCCCGGGCGACCCCGGCCGCCAGGACATCCTGGTGATCTTCGGCGAGGTCGGTGTCGGCGGCGGGATCGTCGCGGCCGGCCGGCCGCTGCGCGGCCG
>JAWWPK010000585.1:0-8155 GCA_033854925.1 Nocardioidaceae bacterium
GTGCCCACGACACCCGCTACCAGATGACCAGACAACCCACCGGCAAATACGGCTTCCACCGGCGGACATGAGCGATCGAGTCCGCCGATCATCACCTCGGTGCCGACGACGCTCACCTCGTGGCCCAGCACCCGGTCCACGATGACGCCACACGCCCGTACCCACCCGGAGGATGACTACTGGCCGCTGGTGCCGGGACGCGGCACCTGCGAGGGAGGTCTTGTCGCAGCCCGGCTGCCTAACTTGCTGAGGTGACCGACAACCCCACCAGTCCCGGCCCCTTGCGTCGACGCCGCGGCCTCTTGGCCGCGACGATGCTCGTCGTCGCCATCTCGGCGCTCGGCTGCGGCACCACGGAACCGACGCCGGAGGGCCTCCCCCACATGCCCTCGGGCGGCGACGAGGGCACCCCCTTCAACGTCAATAGACCGACGGTCGGCAACCTCGACCCGGACCTTCTCGATGCCATCCAAGACGCGGCGCGCGACGCGCGGGACGACGGGGTGGAGCTGGTCATCACCAGCGGCTGGCGCAGCCGGGCGCACCAGCAGCAGCTGTTCGACGAGGCGGTGAACAAGTACGGGAGCGAGGAGGAGGCGCGCCGCTACGTCGCCACCCCTGACACCTCGACACACGTCACCGGCGACGCCGTCGACATCGGTCCGACCGACGCCGACGACTGGCTCAACCAGCACGGAGCCGACTACGGCCTGTGTCAGATCTTCGCGAACGAGATCTGGCACTTCGAGCTGGCCACGAGCCCGAGCGGCCAATGTCCTGACCTGCTGCCCGACGGCAGCTACCGGAGCTAGCCGAAGGTCAGGAGGTCAGGCGACCGCGACAACCCCCAGCTCGGCCACCGAGGTGAGCAGGTCGTTGCGCGGGATCACCCGGACCGTGTAGCCGAACGGGCCGCCCCGGTCGAGCTTGATGTCGCCGTCGAAGCGGTAGCGACCGCCGTCGTAGGTGTCAGCGAGGGTGAGCTCCTTGACCGTGACGTCGGTGAGCACGTCGTTGCTGTCGATCTTGCCGTGCAGGACCTGGACGTCGACGTCATCGGGGGTCAGCTCACCGAGCGAGACGAACGCGCGGACGTTGAGCGACGCCCCGACCTCGGCGGCGTCGCCGACGCCGGAGGACTCGACGTGCTCGACCCGGACGCTCGGCCAGGCGGCCTTCACGCGCTTCTTCCAGGCGGCCAGCTTGGCGGCGCCCGCGTAGTCGGAGTTCAGCATCCGGGCGTTGCCGGCGGCCGGCGCGTAGAGCTTGCGCACGTAGTCGCGGACCATGCGGGTGGCCAGCACCTTGGGCCCGAGCGACTTGAGCGTGTGCCGGACCATCTCCAGCCACCTGGTCGGTACGCCGTCCTGGTCGTGGTCGTAGAACCGCGGGGCGACGTCGTTCTCGATGAGGTCGTAGAGCGCGGCGGACTCGAGGTCGTCGCGCTTGTCGACGTCCTCGACGCCGTCAGCGGTGGGGATCGCCCAGCCGTTGTCGCCGTCGTACCACTCGTCCCACCAGCCGTCGAGGACCGACAGGTTGAGGCCACCGTTGAGCGCGGCCTTCATGCCCGACGTGCCGCACGCCTCGTAGGGGCGCAGCGGGTTGTTCAGCCACACGTCGCAACCCGGGTAGAGCGGCTGCGCCATCGCGATGTCGTAGTTGGGCAGGAACACGATCCGGTGCCGGATCTCCGGGTCGTCGGAGAGCTTGACGATGTCCTGGATCAGCTTCTTGCCGCCGTCGTCGGCCGGGTGCGCCTTGCCGGCGATGACGATCTGGATCGGCCGCTGGGGGTGCAGCAGCAGGCTCTTGAGCCGCTCGGGGTCGCGCATCATCAGCGTCAGCCGCTTGTAGGACGCCGCGCGGCGCGCGAACCCGATGGTCAGCACGTCGGCGTCGAGCGCGGTGTCGATCCAGGCCAGCTCGGCCTTGGCGGCGCCGCGCTGCCGCCAGGACTTGGCCAGCCGGCGGCGGGCATCGAGGACCAGTCGCTCGCGCAGCTGTCGCTTGACCGCCCAGACCTCGTTGCCGGGGACCTTGTCGACAGCCGCCCAGAAGGAGTCGACCTCGTCGGAGCTGGAGTCGGCACCCTGCGAGGCGGCGAGGTCGAACATCTCGCGCGCCACCCACGTCGGCGCGTGCACACCGTTGGTGATCGAGCCGATCGGGACCTCGGCCTCGTCGAAGGCCGGCCAGAGGCCGTGGAACATGTCCCGGCTGACCTGGCCGTGCAGCCGCGAGACGCCGTTGGCGCGCTGCGCGAGCCGGAAGCCCATCACCGCCATGTTGAACACCGTCGGGTCACCGCCGGTGTAGTCCTCGGTGCCGAGGGCCAGCAGCTTCTCGATCGGTACGCCGGGGGTGGCGCCGTTCTCGCCGAAGTACTGCTCGATCAGCGTCTGCGGGAACCGGTCAATGCCGGCCGGCACGGGTGTGTGCGTGGTGAAGACCGTGGACGCTCGGCCCATCTCGAGCGCGGTGTCCCAGTCGACCTCCGGGCCGCCCTCCTCCACGGTGAGCTCGCGGATCCGCTCGATGCCGAGGAAGCCCGCGTGGCCCTCGTTGGTGTGGAACACCTCGGGCATCGGGTGGCCGTCGAGCCGGCTGAACACCCGCAGCGCCCGGACCCCGCCGACGCCCAGCAGCAGCTCCTGGCGGAGCCGGTGCTCGCTGTTGCCGCCGTAGAGGCGGTCGGTCACGTCGACGTAGTGCTGGGGGTTGCCCTCGACGTCGGTGTCCAGCATCAGCAGCGGGACCCGTCCGACCCGGACCACCCAGATGCGCGCGACCAGCGGCGGGCCGTCGGGCAGGTCGATCGAGATCGTGGCCCGGGTGCCGTCGGGCTCGCGGAGCAGAGAGATCGGCAGCTCGTCGGGGTCGAGCACGGGGTAGCTCTCCTGCTGCCATCCCTCGCTGGAGAGGGACTGCTTGAAGTAGCCGTGCCGGTAGAGCAGGCCGACGCCCACGATCGGTACGCCGAGGTCGCTGGCGGCCTTGAGGTGGTCGCCGGCGAGGATGCCGAGTCCGCCGGAGTACTGGGGCAGCACCGCCGTGATGCCGAACTCGGGCGAGAAGTAGCCGATCGAGGCGGGTCCATCCTGGACGCGACGCTGGTACCAGCGGTCCTCGGAGAGGTACGCCGCAAGGTCGCGCTCGGCCTCGCCGAGCCGTTCGCAGAACTCCGGGTCGGCCGCGAGCTCGTCGAAGCGCCCGGTCTCGACCTCGCCGAGCAGCCGCATCGGGTCGCGGCCGGTCGACTCCCAGAGCTTGGGGTCGACGGAGGCGAAGACGTCCTGGGTGGGTGGGTGCCAGGACCACCTCAGGTTCTTGGCCAGGTCGCCGAGAGCGGACAGGGCCTCGGGCAGCACGGGGCGGACGGTGAATCGACGGATGGCGCGCACCCGCAGACGTTAGCGCGTGCACTTGGATCGTTCCAACCCCCCGCGAGGGTCGACATCGCTGTGGACCAGTCGACCCACGTCAGGGGCGGCATAACGCAACCCGGAACCTCTCGTTGAGAGGGAGCGCGGGTGGGTGCGACATGGGGACGCGCCCACCCGTCCCCCACTGCCGCGACCACCGTTGTCCGGCGTCTCCGTCGCGAGGGTGGCTGGGTACTGGACCGCCAGAGGCCGCGATGCGCCCTCACGCCACGACCTCGCTAGGTTGGAGAAATGGTCGGACGCATCCCCGTCATGGACGTCATGCCCGTGGTCGACCTCGGTCGGCAGTCGGCGAAGGCGACTGTTGGCGAGCCCTTCCCCGTGCGGGCGACGGTGTTCCGCGAAGGTCACGACCGGCTGACCGCCGAGGTGGTGCTCACGGCCCCCGACGGGACCAGACGCCCGCCCGTCCGGATGACCAAGCACGAGTCGGTCCCCGACCGCTACGACGCCTGGGTGACTCCGGACGTCGGCGGGGCGTGGGCCTTCGAGGTGCACGCGTGGTCCGACCCGATCGCGACGTGGGAGCACAACGCCGGGCTCAAGATCCCGGCCGGCGTCGACGTTGAGCTGATGTTCGAGGAGGGGAGGCTGCTGTGCGAGAAGGTGCTCGCCGAGGTGGACCCGGCCGGCACGGAGGGCAAGCTGCTCCAGGGCGCGATCGATGCGGCCGGTGACCCCGGCCGGCCACCGGCCGCCCGGCTGGCGGTGCTGCAGGACCCGGCCCTGGTCGCGGCCATGGAGGCGCACCCGATCCGAGAGCTCGTGACGATCGAGGGCCCCTACCCGGCGTACGCCGACCGCCCGCGGGCGCTGTTCAGCAGCTGGTACGAGTTCTTCCCGCGCTCGGAGGGCGCGACCCTCGCCGCTGACGGCACGGTGACGAGCGGCACCTTCAAGACGGCTGCCAAGCGGCTCGACGCGGTGGCCGCGATGGGCTTCGACGTCATCTACCTGCCGCCGATCCACCCGATCGGGGAGGTCAACCGCAAGGGCCCCAACAACACGCTGACGCCGGCACCCACCGACCCCGGCTCACCCTGGGCGATCGGCTCGAAGGACGGCGGTCACGACGCGATCCACCCCGACCTCGGGACCATCGAGGACTTCGACGCCTTCGTCGAGCGCGCGCACGACCTGGGTCTCGAGGTCGCCCTCGACCTCGCGCTCCAGTGCGCGCCCGACCACCCCTGGGTGACGTCCCACCCGCAGTTCTTCACGACCCGGCTCGACGGCACCATCGCGTACGCAGAGAACCCGCCGAAGAAGTACCAGGACATCTACCCGATGAACTTCGACAACGACCCGGTCGGCATCTGCCGCGAGGTGCTCCGCGTCGTGAAGCACTGGATGAGCCACGGCGTGCGGGTCTTCCGGGTCGACAACCCGCACACCAAGCCGGTGGCGTTCTGGGAGTGGCTGCTCAAGGAGATCCGCCGCACCGATCCCGACGTGCTGTTCCTCTCCGAGGCGTTCACCCGGCCGGCGATGATGCGGGGGCTCGGCGCGGTCGGCTTCCACCAGAGCTACACCTACTTCACCTGGCGCAACGCGAAGTGGGAGCTCGAGGAGTACCTCCGCGAGGTCTCCCACGAGACCGACCACACCATGCGGCCCAACTTCTTCGTCAACACCCCCGACATCCTCCACGCCTACCTCCAGTACGGCGGCCCGGCGGCCTTCAAGATCCGCGCGGTGATCGCGGCGACCGGCTCGCCGAGCTGGGGCGTCTACGCGGGCTACGAGCTGTTCGAGCACGTCGCCGTGCGCCCGGGCAGCGAGGAGTACCTCGACAGCGAGAAGTACCAGATCCGGGTTCGCGACTGGGACGCCGCCGCAGCCGAGGGCCGCACGCTCGCGCCGTACCTCACCCGGCTCAACGAGATCCGCCGCGCGCACCCCGCCCTGCAGCTGCTGCGCAACACCGTGATCCACAGCAGCGACGACGAGAACGTGCTCGTCTTCTCCAAGGGCCACGCCCTCGACAACGGGCAGAGCGATCACGTGATCACGGTGGTCAACCTCGACCCCCACGGGACCCGCGAGACGACGGTCCACCTCGACCTGCCCGCGCTGGGGCTGCAGTGGGGCGACAGCTTCGCCGTCCACGACGAGATCACCGGCGCCGACTGGACCTGGAGCCAGCACAACTTCGTGCGGCTCGACCCCGGTCACGAGCCCGCACACGTCCTGACCATGAGGAGCCAGTGATGGCGGCCAAGAAGGCGTCGGTCGACCTGGACCCGGAGGTCGAGAAGAACGTCGACGAGGGCACGGTCGTCGCACCCTCGCCGCCGCTCGACACCGACCCGTTCCCCGACCAGGAGGGCAGCACGCCCGACTGGTTCAAGACCGCGGTCTTCTACGAGGTGCTGGTCCGCTCGTTCCGCGACTCCAACGGCGACGGCACCGGCGACTTCAAGGGGCTGATCGAGAAGCTCGACTACCTGCAGTGGCTCGGGGTGGACTGCCTCTGGATCCCGCCGTTCTTCACCAGCCCGTTGCGCGACGGGGGCTACGACGTCGCCGACTTCACCAACATCCTCCCGGAGATCGGGAGCGTCGAGGACTTCCACCTGTTCCTCGACGAGGCGCACAAGCGCGACCTGCGCGTGATCATCGACTTCGTCATGAACCACACGAGCGACCAGCACCCGTGGTTCCAGGCCAGCCGCGAGGACCGCGACGGCCCGTACGGCGACTTCTACGTCTGGTCCGACAGCGACGACAAGTACCAGGACGCGCGCATCATCTTCGTCGACACCGAGCCGTCGAACTGGACCTGGGACCCGGTCCGCCAGCAGTACTTCTGGCACCGGTTCTTCTCCCACCAGCCGGATCTCAACTACGACAACCCGGCGGTGCACGACGCGATCCTGGAGGCGGTGTCGTTCTGGTTCGACATGGGCCTGGACGGATTCCGGCTCGACGCGGTGCCCTACCTCTACGAGCGTGACGGCACCAACGGCGAGAACCTCCCCGAGACCCACGAGTTCCTCCGGAAGGTGCGGCGGTTCGTCGACGAGAAGTACCCCGGCAAGATCCTGCTCGCCGAGGCGAACCAGTGGCCGGCCGACGTCGTGGACTACTTCGGCGACTACGAGTCCGGTGGCGACGAGTGCCACATGTGCTTCCACTTCCCGGTGATGCCCCGCATCTTCATGGCCGTACGCCGCGAGTCGCGGTTCCCGATCTCGGAGATCCTCGAGCAGACGCCGCCGATCCCCAGCGGCTGCCAGTGGGGCATCTTCCTGCGCAACCACGACGAGCTGACCCTCGAGATGGTCACCGACGAGGACCGCGACTACATGTGGGACGAGTACGCCAAGGACCCCCGCATGAAGGCCAACATCGGCATCCGCCGGCGCCTGGCTCCCCTGCTCGACAACGACACCAACCAGATCGAGCTGTTCAACGCGCTGCTGCTCTCGCTGCCCGGCTCGCCGGTCCTCTACTACGGCGACGAGATCGGGATGGGCGACAACATCTGGCTCGGTGACCGCGACGGCGTCCGCACCCCCATGCACTGGACACCGGACCGCAACGCCGGTTTCTCCGTGGCCACGCCCGGCAAGCTGCACCTGCCGGCGATCCAGGACCCGGTCTACGGATACCAGAGCGTCAACGTCGAGGCTCAGCTGGAGAACCCGTCCTCACTGCTGCACTGGACCCGCAGGATGCTCCAGATCCGGCGCGGCTACGACGCGTTCGGGCTCGGCTCCTTCAGCGACCTCGGCGGCTCCAACCCCTCGGTGCTCAGCTACGCCCGCGAGCACGTCACCGACGACGGCTCCAGCGAGATCGTGGTCTGCGTCAACAACCTGTCCCGGTTCCCGCAGCCGGTCGAGCTCGACCTGCGGCGGTTCGAGGGGATGCGGCCGATCGAGCTGATCGGTGGCGTGCAGTTCCCGGCGATCGGTGAGCTCCCGTACCTGCTGACCCTCACTGGGTACGGCTTCTACTGGTTCCGCCTGACCGCGGCCGACGATCCCGAGGAAGGCCAGCTGCTGTGACATCCCCTCACCTCGACACCGAGGTGTTTGCCGCCTTCCTCGACCGAACCCGGTGGTTCGGTGGCAAGGGACGTCCGTACGCCGTCACCGACGTGCGCACCCTCGGCGAGCTGCCGGGCGGACCGCCGGTGGTGGTCATCCACCTGGTCGAGGTCAGCTACTCCGACGAGGAGGGCGGGACCGAGCTCTACCAGGTGCCACTTTCCTTCTACGTGCAGCCCGAGACCAGGCTCGACCACGCGTTCGTGGGCTGGTGGGAGGACTCCGACCACGGCTGGCAGCACGCCTACGACGCCCTGCACGACCGCGAGGCCATGGCGCTGTGGCAGCGGTCCTTCGACAGAGCCGTCGAGACCGGCGGGCTCCGGTTCCACCGGTTGCCCGGTCACGAGCTCGACCTGGAGGCACACTCGACGCTGTTCAGCGGCGAGCAGTCCAACTCCTCGGTGGCCTTCGGCGAAGACGCTCTGATGAAGGTCTTCCGCAAGGTCACCCCCGGGGTGAACCCGGACATCGAGGTGCACGAGGTCCTGACCAGGGCCGGCTCCGACCACGTCGCCGCCCTCTATGGCTGGCTCGACGTCGACGACGGCGGCCGGACGCTGCAGCTCGCCATGCTCCAGCAGTTCCTGCGCACCGCCACCGACGGCTGGGACCTGGCGCTGGCCAGCGTCCGCACCCTGTTCGCGGACCCGG
>JAWWPK010000586.1:0-4946 GCA_033854925.1 Nocardioidaceae bacterium
GCCATCGACGACGCCGTCCAGTCGGTCGGCGTCCGCAAGGGGCAGCACGGCAACATCCCCCTCTGAGTCCTCCAACTGGGCCCGCGTAACCGTCCCGCACGGGTCTCGTTGGACTCGTGAGACGGTCGTCACAGGTCGTCATTTCTGGGGAGGGAACCAGGTGCTCCGCAGCATGCTCGGCGCAGCCGCCGCAGCCACGGTGCTGTCGCTGGTGCCCGCTGCTGGCCCGGTCCAGGCGGTGTCGTACGCCCGGCTCTCGCCCGCCAAGTCGTCGCAGGACCCGCTCGCGGGACTCCAGGTGCACCCCGAGTGGGGCTCGATCACCGGCAGGAGCGGCGTCCTCAAGCGCGGCTGCCACAAGTACGCCTACAGCTACTCGATCCGGCCGCCCGAGGGCATCTGGGCGCTCGAGGTCTTCATCAGCGGCCCGGGGCTCAAGCACCTCGCGGCGGGTGTGTTCGTCGACGGCTACGACCCCAAGACCGGCACCGGCAGCTACAAGCTGTGCCGGGTGACGACGAGGTACGGGACGTTCAAGATCGAGGCGAAGCTGTCGGCCGACGACGGTTCCGGGCACCTCACCGAGGGCCGGCTCCCCGCCGACACCTTCAAGCTCCGCCACCCCCACAACTGACCGGCCCGAGGGCCGCTGAGAGCCTCGTCACCTCCGGCCGGTTTCCTACCTGGGTCGGACGTGGTTCCCCCCGGCAACCGATAGCGTCGCGCTGGTGCGTCGTTCCCTCCTCATCGCCCTCGTGGTCGTCGGTCTGGTCGCCCTCGCGCCGCTGATGGCCACAGCGGCTCCCGCCGACACCCACCCGGAGTGGGGCACCACCTCGGCGCGGAACGCCACGGTCAAGCAGGGCTGTCGGAGCTACCCCTACTCCTACGCGCTCACCCCGCCGGACGGCGACTGGGCCCTGGAGACGTTCCTGGTCGGACCGCACGGCAAGCAGTACGGCACCGGCTACTTCGACACCGGAGCCGACCCTCTCGCCGGCGAGGGCGCGTGGCGCCTCTGTCGGCGTTCGACACGAGGCGGCCAGTACACGATCCAGGCCCGGCTCACCGTCCAGAACGGCGGCGACTACTACGACGGCTGGCTGCCGGAGACGACCTTCAGCCTGCACAAGCCACGCCGGCCACGGCGAGCCGTCGCTACTGACGCGCAGTAACGACGGGTCAGCACCCCGCCAGGCACGTCGAGCCGTCGTTACTGACGAGCAGTAACGACGGGTGGGCGTCAGACGACCTGGTGCAGCCAGCGGACGGGGGCGCCGTCGCCGGCGTGCCGGAACGTCTCCAGCTCGTCGTCCCACGGCTTGCCGAGAAGCTTGTCGATCTCGAGGAGCAGCGTGGTGTCGCCGAGCATCGCCTTGACCACGGCGGCCTTCAGCCGGTCCTCGGGGATCAGGATGTCGCCGTGCACGCCGGTCATGGCGTGGAAGACCCCGAGGTCCGGGGTGTAGGAGTAGCGCTGGCCCTCCGTGGTCGCGGTGGGGTCCTCTGTGACCTCGAAGCGCAGGTGGTTCCAGCCGCGCAGCGCGGAGGCGATCGCGGCTCCCGAGCCGGAGTCGGCCTGCCAGGACAGCTCGGTGCGGTAGGTGCCGGGTTGCGCGGGCTGCGGGATCCAGGACGGGCTGACCGCCGAGCCGAGCACGCCGCCGACAGCCCACTCGATGTGGGGACACAGCGCAGACGGCGCCGAGTGGACGTAGAGCACACCACGAGTGGGGCTCGTGCCCTCGGGGCCGAGCAACATGCGGGGTCCGTACATCAGCGTCTCCTTCGTCTCGGCGTGAGCTACGCCTTCCCCAGCGGGCTCATCAGACGAACCGACGTCTACGAACGACAGTCATGTAGTTGTGCGGTCATTGTGACGCATGGGACGGCTGTGCACCAGCAGGTGAGTGAGTTTCGTCCCCACCTGCTCGTCTAGGGCTTCTTCCGGCAGGGCTGGATCGCCCGGAGCACGCGCGCCTGGTCGAGCTTGGGATCGTTGAGCTGCGCGATGGTGAAGTCGCGGACCAGATGGTCCGCGCCACAGCGGGCCACGTCCACGTCCATGCCGGCCTTGACCAGCTCGAGCGAGAGGTAGGTCCGGCTGAGCGCCACGGCCACCGCGTCCATCGACTTCCCGGATGCCACCTTGGCGGCGTGCTTGCCCGGGTCGCACGAGGTGAAGACGAGGGTCACGGCCTCCCTGGTGACGCTGACCGACCCGTTCGGGACCTTGGCCGCCCACGCCTGCAGGGCGCCCTGCATCTCGCCGAGGTCCTGCGGGGTGTCAGCGCGGTAGTCCACCATCACGCAGCTGGTCCCGTTGAGGTCGTACGCCGCGTAGGAGTCACCGCCCCAGCCGTCGACGGCCGTGAGCGCCTGCGCGGCCGGCAGTCGCTCGGACAGCACCATCAGCCAGGTCAGCGCACCGAAGGCACCGTCGTCGAAGGACTTCGCCCCGTCCGGCAGCTCCGGCTTCGGCACGGTGAGGAGTCCCTGGTGGTCCGCGACCAGCGTCCACGGGTCGAGCTGCTGCTCCTCGGTCTTCGGCGGCGACCGGAACAGGTTGTCCACCTCGTCGTCGCCGCCCTGCTGCACCGCGACAGCGAGCAACGCCTGGCCGAGGTCGTAGGGCGCGGACAGCATCGTCACGAGCACCTCGGGGATGTCCTTCGAGCGGTTCTCGAACCCCTTCGCGCCTGCGGCCTTCTCGGCGTCGAGCGCGGCACGCTGCTCGTCGGTGAGGCTGTCGCGCCACTTGTCCTCGATCCGGCGGGCGTCGCCCTCGACCAGCGCGTCGAAGCCGGAGGACGCGGCCGAGCTGTTGGCGTCGTCGGCCTTGTCGAGCTCGTCGAACCTCTTGCCCAGGTCGAAGTTCTGGTCCTGCAGCGCGTGGGTGAGCTCATGGACGAGGACGTCCTCGACGTACGGCGTGAGCTCGGTGCCGCGCACCCGGAGCCGTTCGTCGTCGTAGGAGTAGAAGCCGATGATGCCCTTGCCCTGGAGCTCGTTGTACTTGGCGAACAGGTCGACGTCGCCCTCGAAGAGTCCGAGGGCACGAAACATCCCGGTGACCTGCTCGAGCTGCTTCTCGTCGTCGGCACTGAGCTGGTCACGGTCCGCGGTGATCTGCTTCTTGAAGTCCTTGGCCGACAGGAAGTCGACGTAGACCGGCTGCTTGAACTTCAGGTTCCGCTTCTTCTCGACGAAGTCGACGTACTTCTGGACCCGCGCGTCCCACTTCGCCGGGTGCGGCGGCCCCTTCGGTCCGCTGTCCCGGCCGACGACGAAGACCCCGAGGGCAGCTGCCGCGGTGACGAGCACCAGCGCGAGCACGATGATCGGCCACCGCCAACGCCGCCACGGCGACGGCGGATCGGGCGTCACCAACGTGTCGAGCAGCTCGGCCTCAGGTGTCAAGGCCCCGTCGACATCAGTCACTCAGTGAGCGTAGGTAACACCGTCCGATTCCGTCGGGGAATGGCTCAACCACGGGGTTTACGGACGTCGCGCCCGGCGCGAGCTCGTGCGCCGCGGGCCGAGCTCCATCAGGGTGGAGATGACCTGTTCGGCGATGCCGAGCCCGCCGAGGTGGCTCTCGCCGTCGATCGTGGTGAGTGTGGCGTCGGGCAGCCGGGAGACCATGTGCTGGCCGTGCCGGAACGGGACGATGTGGTCCTCGTCGCCGTGCCACCACCGCACCGGCACCGTCACGTCGGCGGCGGTGAAACCCCAGTCGCGGGTGAAGAGCAGCAGGTCGTTGAGCGGGGCCGAGGTCTGGAAGCGGCTCCCGTTGAGCAGGTCGTCGACGAACATCGCCTTGAACTCCGGCCGCGACAGCAGGTTCTTGTCCCCCGGCGGCTGGACGGCGGCGTACAGGTCGAGCGCCGTGCCCGCCAGCGGCTTGACCAGCCGGATCGCCTGGGTGAGGGCGATGCCGAGCGGGACCCGGGCGACCTGCAGGAACGGGGCGAACCGCACGGCGAGCTGGATCGCACCGCCCTCGACGGCGTCCGGGCCGCGGGTCGGGCCGACGCCACCGAGGACGCCGACTCCGTGCACCCGCTCGGGCAGGTGGGCGCCCGCCGCGAGCACGTAGGGGCCGCCGCCAGAGAGACCGATGAGCCGGCAGGTGTCGATCGCCAGCGCGTCGAGCAGCAGCTCGAGGTCGCCGGTCCAGTCGCCGATCCGGCCGTAGAGGTACGGCGTCGAGGAGCCGATCCCGGGGCGGTCCACGCCGATGATGCGGATGCCGTGCTCGCCGGCGTACCGCCTGGCCTCGAGCGGGATCTGCCGGCGGGCGCCCGGCGTGCCGTGCATCCAGACGATCGCGGCGCCGCGCGGCGAGCCGTACTCGGCGAAGCTGAGGCGGCGGCCGTCGCGGACGGCGACGGTCCCCTCCAGGGCGGGGCGCACGATGTCCGTCACGCCGGCCAGTCTGACAGGGAGAATCCGCTGTTGCTCAGGCCGTCCGGGCCTCCGGCAGGTGCACCATCGCGGGGTCGACCACGTTCCACGGGTCCTGGAGGGCGCCGAGCAGCTTGCCGTCCCCCACCACCTGCGGACCCTCGACGAGGTCTGCGATCACGACGGTGATGTTGTCGCGTCCGCCGGCGGCGAGCGCGAGGTGGGTGAGGGTTGCCACGGCCTCGTCGCCCTCCTCCGCGGCGAGCACGCCCGCGATCACCTCGTCGGGGACCAGGTCGGTGAGCCCGTCGCTGGCCAGCAGCAGCCGGTCGCCGACCGCCACGTCGAGTCGTACGACGTCCGGGCCGCCGCCCTCCGGGTCGCCGTCGACCGACCGGAGCACGACGTTGCGCCAGGGATGAGAGCTGCGGGCCTCCGGCGCCAGCCGGCCGGTGTCGATCAGGTGCTGGACGTAGGTGTGGTCGGTGGTGAGCTGGCGCAGCTCGCCGTTGCGGAAGCTGTAGCCGCGGGAGTCGCCG
>JAWWPK010000587.1:0-12892 GCA_033854925.1 Nocardioidaceae bacterium
T
This sequence comes from Nocardioidaceae bacterium, assembly GCA_033854925.1. Taxonomy (GTDB): domain Bacteria; phylum Actinomycetota; class Actinomycetes; order Propionibacteriales; family Nocardioidaceae; genus Nocardioides. The sequence goes on from JAWWPK010000587.1 coordinate 2, forward strand.
TCGGGGACAAGGCCGCCTTCGAGCAGCTGGTCGACGAGGTGTCCACCAAGGTCTTCGACCGGCTTCCCGACGACACCTGGTTCTACCCCGGCCACGGCAACGACTCGACGCTGGGCGCCGAGCGTCCGCACCTCGGCGAGTGGCGCGAACGGGGCTGGTGACCGGCGGCCCGATCGTCCTGCACCTCAACGGCCCGCCCGGCGTCGGCAAGTCGACGCTGGCCAGGAGGTGGGCCGACGAGCATCCGGGCACGCTGCTGCTGGACCCGGACGCCCTGCGCACCTGGGTGTCGGGGTGGCGGGAGGACTTCGTCGCGACTGGTGCGGTGATCCGACCGGTCGCGATCGCGATGTTGGCGGCGTACGTCGCGCAGGGCCGCGACGTGGTCCTGCCGCAGCTGGTCGCGAACGCGGGCGAGCTGGCGCGGTTCGAGGCCGCGGCCCGCGACGCGGGCGGGCAGTTCGTCGAGGTGTTCCTCGAGGCCGAGGACCCGGAGCACCGGTTCGCAGGGCGGGAACGGGACCGGCCCTGGCTCGAGGCGGTGCACGAGCTGGTCGAGCAGGCACCGGCCGACCACCTGACCGGGTACGCCGACCGCCTCGCCGCGCTGGCGGACACAACGCCCGGTGCCATCCGGCTCAGGACAGTGGACGAGGACGTCGACGCGGCGTACGTCGCGCTGGCGGAGGCAGTGGACGCGTGGCGCGAGCGAGGTTGGCAATCCTGACACGAGGATCAGGGCCGGCCCCGATGCGCCTGCGCTTTCGAGCCGCGAGTCTGGGGGCATGCCCGAGCACCTCACCCGACGCCGCTGCGCCGCGTCCTTGATCGTCGCGGTCTGCGTCGGAGCAGCCGTTGGGGCGTGCTCGTCGGACGATGCCGGGGATCCCGTGGCTGCCTCTGCTGCGCCGACCAGCATGCCCTCGTCCAGCGCGCCGTCGGCGACATCTGCGACGTCGGTGATCGAGGGACGGTGGGAGCAGGAGCACACCTGCCAGCAGCTCGTCGACGCGCTCGATGCCGCCGGGCTCGCCGCCCTGGCCCCGGGAGTCGTGGGCGACTACTTTCCCGACCGCACCCCACAGCAGCTGGCCCGGAAGGCCAACGTCTGCTCGGGCGCTCAGCCGCAGCGACACGCGCACTTCTTCACGTCGGACGGTGCGTTCGGCTCGCTGGACCAGCACGGACAGCAGGTCGACGACGGACCCTACGAGGTCTCCGGCGACACGCTCACGATCGCCGAGGGCGAGTTCCACTACAGCGTGGACGGCGACACCCTCGTCCTCGAGCCGGTCATCCGTGAGGCCGACCGGCAGTCGGCGCTGGCCGACCCACTGGAGTTCTCGACGGCCGGCTGGCAGGTGTCCGTCGCCTACGACGGGCTCGCCTTCACACGGGTGCCCTGCGACGGCTGGTGCTGACCCCGCCCTCGACCGGTGCCGTGGCTCGGTACGCTTCCGCCCGTGCCAGAGGCCCCCAGCACGCCGTGGCGGCGCCGGATCGGCACCGCGCCCAAGAGCTGGGTCATCGCCATGGCGGTCGGGGTCTGCCTGGGATGGCTGCCCTTCGCCGGGCGGTCGCTGAGCCCGGACGAGGCCGGCTACCTCGTCGTCGGCGGACAGTGGGCCGACGGAAGCAGCCTGTACGGCAACTACTGGGTGGACCGGCCACCGGCGCTCATCGCGATCTTCGAGGCCGCCGACGCGCTGGGGGGCGCGGTCCCGCTGCGGCTGTTCGGCACGCTCGCGGCGGTCCTGACCGTCGTGCTGTCCGGGGTGCTCGGCCGGATCGCGGCGCCTGAGCGCCGGTCCGCTCCGCTGCTCACGGCCGGGACCGCGGCGGTGTGCGTGGCGACGCCGCTGCTCGGCGGGACCGTGGTCAACGGCGAGCTGCTCGGGCTGCCGTTCCTGGTCGTCGGGATCCTGTCGTACGTCGCCGCGGCAGCCAGCCGGCACCAGGTCCGGGGGTTCCTGCTCAGCCTGGCCGGAGGTGCGGCCGGCGCGGTCGGTGCGCTGGTCAAGCAGAGCCTGGTCGACGTCTTCGTGGTGGCGCTGGCCCTGGTGTTCACCAGCGGAGCGGCCCGTCGGAAGCTCCCCGGCCTGCTCCTCGGCGCTCTGGTCACCACCGGGGTCGTGGTTGCCGCTGCCTGGGCCCGGGGCACCGTGCCCGCCGACCTCTGGGATGCGGTCCTCACGTTCCGGATCGAAGCGGCGCGCGAGCTGGCCGGCGACAGCGGCGGCTCGCCGGCCCGACTGGTCGGGATGCTGGGGGCGCTCGCGGTGAGCGGGCTCCCGCTGGTGGTCGCTGCGTTCGCCTGGAAGGGCCGCGGCGCTCCGTCGCGCCAAGGGCCGTGGACGGCACCCGACCTGCGGGTGGCGGCCTACGCGCTGCTGACCTTCGAGCTGATGGTGGCCCTGCTCGGCGGCAGCTACTGGCTGCACTACCTGATGGCCCTGGTGCCGGGCGCGGTGCTGTTCGCCGCATCCTTCGCCCAGCGCCCTGCCCCCGTGACGCGGAGCATCGGTATCTCCCTCGCCCTGGCCGGGATCAGCTCGGCGGCCGCGCTCGGCTGGACCATCGTGCACCCGGTCGAGAGGGACGAGACGCCGGCGATCCACTACCTCGACCAGCACGCGCACCGCGGCGACACGGCGGTGGTGGTCTTCGGTGCCGCCAACGTCATTCACGATGCGCACCTCGATGCCCCGTACCCCTACCTCTGGAGCCTGCCCGCCAGGGTCCGGGACGCGGACCTGGCCACGCTCAACGGGCTGCTCCAGGGCGACGAGCGGCCGACGTGGGTGATCGTCGCCCGGCGGTCCCTCGACGCCTGGGAGCTCGACTTCACCACGGCGCAGGCGGTGCTGGACGACGACTACGACGACGTTGACACGGCCGGCAAGTTCACCATCTACCGGCGCAGCGACGGATGAGCCGACGCGCCCTCGCGCTCACGGCGTACGCCGTCGCGCTGGTCCTCTGGTGCGCTGTCATCGGCATCCCCAACGACCCCATCGGCGTCGCGATCTGGCTCTGGCTGCTCACGATCTGCTGGCGGCAGGACTGGTCCTGGCAGTTCCCGAAGGACTGGTGGCCGTGGCTCGCCGCCCTCGCCTTCTACGGGCTGGCCCGCGGACTCACCGACGACCTCGGCTTCACCCCCCACGAGGTGTGGCCGATCCGCGCGGAGGAGTGGCTGGCCCACCTGTGGGGCGGCGACGTCGTGCCGTCGGTGTCCCTGCAGCACCAGTTCTGCGGCGACCCGTGCTACTCCGACGGGCCGATCCGCTGGTGGGACCACGCCGCCAGCGCGACGTACGCCTCGCATTTCCTGGCCGGCCTCACCATCGCCGGCGTCCTCTGGATCCGCGATCGCGGGGAGTTCGTGAAGTGGATCCGGCGCTACGTGACGATCAGCTACCTCGCCCTGGCCGGCTACATCGGCTACCCGATGGTGCCGCCCTGGATGGCCGCCGAGCACGGGTTGCTGCCACCGCTCACGAGGATCTCCAGCCGGGGCTTCAACCACCTCGGCATCGAGCGCACCACGATGGTCTTCGGCGGCCTGCCCAACAAGACCGCCGCGATGCCCTCGCTGCACTGCGGGCTCGCGTTCCTCATCGCCTTCTATGCCATCAGCCGGCTGCACGGGTGGTGGCGCTGGCTGCTGCTGCTCTACCCGGCCGCGATGTCGCTGACGCTGATCTACTCCGCCGAGCACTACCTGATCGACGCGATCATGGGCGCGGTGATCGCCGGGCTCGCGATGGCGATCGGCGCCGCCTGGGACCGCTGGCGGCCGCCCACCACCCCGTCAGTGGTACGTCGCCCGGACCACGTCGGTGACCGGCAGTGACTGGCAGGCCAGCCTGATGCCCTCGGCAAGGTCCTCGTCGTCGAGGACGTCGTTGTTGAGCATCTTCACCTCGCCCTCGAGCAGCCGGACCGCGCACGCCGAACACTCGCCCTCACGGCAGGAGTACGGCGCCTTGACGCCCTTCGACTCCAGGTGCTCGAGCAGCTTGGTGGTCGGCGCCCAGTCGTCGTAGCTGTAGGTCTCGCCGTCGAGCTCGACCTCGAGCCGGACGTCGCCCTCGGGAGCGCCCTCGGCCGGCTCGTGGTGCTCGGGCTCGGCGCCTTCGGTGAACTCGGCATCGGAGTCGGCTTCCTCGAGCTCGTGCTCCGCCTCGGCCTGCTCCTCCGGGTCGCCGAACGGGTTTCCGCCCAGGGAGATGAACTTCTCCTGGTGCCTCCGCTCGCGGGGAAACTCCAGCTCGCGCAGCGCGGCGATCGTCAGCTTCATGAACGGCGCCGGCCCGCACACGAACGCGTCGTACGTCGTGAACGGCTCGGTGAACGCCTTCAGCTGCTCCTGCGTCGGCAGCCCCTGCACCGACTCCAGCCAGTGCATGACGACCAGCCGGTGCGGCTGCTCGGCGGCCAGCGCGGCCAGCTCCGAGGCGAAGATGACCGACGTCTCGTCGCGGTTGGCGTAGAAGAGCATGATCTTGCCGCTGCCGTGCGCCAGGGCGGTGCGGGTGATCGACATGATCGGCGTGATCCCGCTGCCGCCCGCGAACAGCAGGAGGTCGGCATCCAGCGAGGCCGGCGTGAAGATCCCGGACGGTGGCAGCGACCGGATCGTCGACCCCTCGCGCAGGTTGTCGCAGATCCAGTTGGACGCGTAGCCGTCGACGGTCCGCTTGACGGTGACGGTGAGCGGGCCGCCGTCATGCGGGCTCGAGGACAGCGAGTAGCAGCGGGCCGCGACCCCGGTCTGGTCGCTGGGCACCGCCAGGGTCAGGAACTGGCCGGGCTTGTAGTCGAACTCCGCCTCGGCGCCCTCGGGCACCCCGAACGAAACCGAGTGTGCGTCCGCGGTCTCCTCCACGACCCCCACCACCTGGAGGTCGTACGACGACTCGCTCACCTAAGCAGCCACCTCAGTAGCCGTCCTCGGCGCCGATCGGGATCCGCCCCTCGCGCGCAGCCGACTCGATGCTGGCCACCAGCCGTGGGCATGCCGGGAAGGTGTCGCGGCCGCCGGACCTCCGGCTGAGCTCCGGGCACTGCTCGCGGGCCTCGGCGGTCCACTGGATCGACGTGTGGTGCTCGCTGTTCTTCTTCACGCCCACCCGGGCCAGGCAGTCGAGGCAGGCGACCTCGACCAGCCGGGCCGACGTGTAGAGGCGCTGGTCCTCCAGCGTGTCGGCGCTGGTGGGGACGAAGGAGGGCACGGGTCAGGTCCCGCTCATGATCTGCGGCGACTCGGAGCCCTCGGCGTCCTCGCCGGCGGCCTCCTCCTCGGCCCGCAGCCGGAGGTTCTCCGCGACCTCCTCCTGCCAGTACTCGTTGGCCTTGGTGGTGTCGACCTCGAACTCGAACCGGTCCACCATCTCCGGGACGATGTCGGCCTTGTCGACGTAGTACTGCTCGTACCAGCGGCGCAGCTGGTAGACCGGGCCGTCCTCCTCGCACAGCAGCGGGTTCTGGACGGGCACCTTGTTCTTCCAGATGTGCACGTCCTGGAGGAACCCCTCGCCGAACATCTGGGCGTACTTCTTTGAGATGTACGCCGCCGCGTCGTCGTCGATCCCCTCGGGCTTCTTGACGGTGATGCCGTACTGCAGCGTGAACGAGTCCGGGCCGGTCGGGATGTGGCAGTTGATCAGGATGACCTCGGTCTCGAAGCCCTTGTAGTCGACGTCGAGCCAGTTGATCATGTACGCCGGCCCGAAGTAGGTCGCCTCGGACTTGAGGAACAGGTCCGGGCTGCCGTAGCCGCCCGCCTTGTCCGGCCGCCCCTTCGACTCCATGTACTGAGTGGCGACCGTGCCCTCGAAGACGTTGCGGAAGCTGGTCGGGAACGAGAAGTGCACGTAGTAGAAGTGCGCCATGTCCACGACGTTGTCGATGAGCTCCCGGCAGTGGGAGTCGGTGATCGGCACGACCTCCCAGGTCCAGTCGGTGTAGTCGCCCTCGGCGAGGCCGGGCAGCACCGGCGGCAGGATGTCCAGGTCGGCCTCCGAGCCCTCGACGTCGTGCCAGACCAGGAGCTGGTCGTTGCGGATCACCGCGGGGTACTTCTGGGTGCGGGCCCGCAGCGGCACCCGCCGCGCGTAGGGGATCTGCTTGCACTTGCCGTCGCCGCCCCAGCGCCAGTCGTGGAACGGGCAGGCGATCTCGTCGCCCTTGACCGTGCCCTGGGTCAGGTCGCCGCCCATGTGCCGGCAGTAGCCGTCGAGGACGTTGAGGTTGCCCTGGGTGTCCTCCCACACGACCAGCTGGCCGCCGAACGCCTCGATCCGGTGCGGCTTGCCGTCCCGGAAGGAGTCGGCCAGACCCAGGCAGTGCCAGCCGCGCGCGAACCGCTCCGGCGGGGTGCCGTGGTCCAGCATCCGTGTGTCGCTCATCAGCCGCCTCCCGCTCGGGTGCAGAGAACTGGGCTCATCTCTGGGACTCCAGACTAGAACACGTTATAGTTTTGCGCCATGCGCATCGCCCTCGATCCCGAGCAGGTCGCCCTCAAGGAGGAGCTCCAAGGCTACTTCTCCGAGCTCGTCACTCCAGAGGTCAGGGCGGGGCTCGCTTCGGCGACGGGTGAGTTCGGCGAGGCCGGCGTCTACAAGGGCGTCATCAAGCAGCTCGGCACCGACGGCTGGCTCGGCATCGGCTGGCCCGAGGAGTGGGGCGGCCAGAACCGCTCGATGATCGACCAGCTGGTCTTCACCGACGTGGCGGCCGACTTCGGCGTACCGATCCCCTACCTGACGCTCAACACGGTCGGTCCGACGATCATGCGCTACGGCACCGACGAGCAGAAGGCGTACTTCCTCCCGAAGATCCTCGCCGGCGACCTGCACTTCTCGATCGGGTACTCCGAGCCCGGCTCCGGCACCGACCTCGCCTCGCTCAAGACCAGGGCGGTTCGTGAGGGCGACGAATGGGTGATCAACGGCCAGAAGATGTGGACCTCGCTGATCCAGTACGCCGACTGGATCTGGCTGGCCTGTCGCACCGACCCCGACCTGCCGCGGCACAAGGGGCTCTCGATGATCCTGGTGCCGACCGACGTCGAGGGGTTCTCCTACACGCCGGTGCACACGGTCTCCGGTGTCTCGACCAGCGCGACCTACTACGAGGACGTGCGGGTGCCGGCCGCCAACCTGGTCGGCGAGCTGAACGGCGGCTGGCCCCTGATCACCAACCAGCTCAACCACGAGCGGGTCTCGCTCACCTCGTCGGCGCCGCTGACGATGTCGCTCAAGCTGGTGCGCGAGTGGGCGCAGCAGACCAAGAACCCGGATGGCAGCCGGGTCATCGACACCGAGTGGGTGCAGCTCGCGCTCGGCCGCGCGTACGCCAAGATCGACGCGCTGACGCTGATCAACTGGAAGCTCGCGTCCGACGCCGACCAGGACACGGCGCTCTCCCCCGCCGAGGCCTCGGCCACCAAGATCTACGGCTCCGAGCTGGCCACCGAGGTCTACCGCTCGCTGATGGAGGTGATCGGGCCGAACGCCGGCCTCACCGGCGCCTCGGACGGAGCGGTGCTCGCCGGCCGGATCGAGCGCTTCTACCGCAGCGCCCTGGTGATGACCTTCGGCGGCGGCACCAACGAGATCCAGCGGGACATCATCGGCTACGTCGGGCTCGGTCTGCCGGCAGCGAAGAGGTAGAGACATGGACTTCACCTTCACCCCGGAGCAGGACGAGGCCGCCGAGCTGGCGGCCAAGATCCTCGGCGACCGCGCGACCAACGAGCGGATGAGGGCCGTCGAGGCCGACGGCTCGCGGTTCGACCGGGAGCTCTGGGCAGAGCTGGGCTCCGCCGGGCTGCTCGGGCTCGCGCTGCCCGAGGAGTACGACGGCGCCGGGTTGGGCCTCGTGGAGCTGTGCCGCGTCCTGGTCGAGGTCGGGCGGACCGTCGCGCCGGTGCCGCTGGCCGCGCACGGCCCGGCGGCCCGGCTGCTGGCCGAGCTCGGCAGCGACGCCCAGAAGCAGCAGTGGCTGCCGGGTGCGGCCAGCGGCGCGAACGTCCTGACCGCAGCGGTGGCCGAGGAGCGGGCCTTCGCGCCCGAGCGGCCGACCACCACAGCGACGACGGCCGGCGAAGGCTACACGTTGGCTGGCAGCAAGGCGATCGTGCAGGCAGGTCCCTACGCCGACGCGTTCCTCGTGCCGGCGCAGGCGCCGGCCGGGGTGGGCGTCTTCCTGGTGCTGCCCGGCGATCCGGGCGTCACCGTGACCGCTCAGACCTTCTCCGACCGCGACGCGGTGGCCCGGGTCGACCTCGACGACGTGGTCCTGGCCGCCGACCGCCTGGTCGGCCCGGCCGACGGCTCGGTCGACCGCCGGCTCCGGCACCTGCTGCTCCTCGCGGGCTCCGCCGAGCAGCTCGGCATCTGCGAGGGGGCGCTGGCCCTCACCGCGGCGTACGCCAAGACCCGTGAGCAGTTCGGCCGGCCGATCGGCACCTTCCAGGCGGTCTCTCAGCGGCTGGCCGACGGCTACATCGACACCCTCGCCCAGCGGCTCGCCCTGTGGCAGGCCGCATGGCGGATGGACGAGGGACTGCCGGCCGACACCGAGGTCGCGATCGCCAAGCTCTGGGCGGCCGACGCCGGCCACCGGATCGCCCACACGACCGTGCACGTGCACGGCGGCGTCGGGATCGACCTCGACGGTGAGGCGCACCGCTACTTCACCTCGGCCAAGCGCTACGAGTTCCTCCACGGCGGGGCCACCGAGCAGGCGTTGCACATCGGCCGCACGCTCGCGGCCGAGCCGGCCTGACGCGGTCGTGGGAGCCGAAACCGTTCAACAGCTCCTGCGGGAGCGCGCGGACGACGATCGCATCGGGCTGAAGTACCGCGACCGGACCTGGACCTGGCGCGAGCACCTGGCCGAGGCGGGCGCGGAGGCTTCGGTGCTGGTCGCCGCGCACGACCCGGCCCGCCCCCTCCACGTCGGGACCCTGCTCGGCAACACCCCGGAGATGCTGCGGGCGATGGCCGCCGGGGGCCTCGGCGGCTACGTGCTGTGCGGGATCAACACGACCCGACGCGGCCCGGGGCTGCTCGCCGACGTGCGGCGCGCGGACTGCCAGTTCCTGCTCACCGACGAGGAGCACCTGCCGCTGCTCGACGGGCTGGACCTGTCCGGCGTGACGGTGATCGACGTGACCTCGCCGGAGTGGGCAGCCCGGCTGGCGACGGCCGCCCCGCTCGCGGCGTACCGCGAGGTCGGCGCGATGGACACCCTGATGATGATCTTCACCTCGGGCACCAGCGGGGAACCCAAGGCGGTGCAGGTGGCGCACCTGATGGTCCTGTTCTCGGGGCTCAACCTGGTCGAGCGGTTCTCGGTCACCGCCGACGACGTCTGCTACATCGCGATGCCGCTGTTCCACTCCAACGCGGTGGTCGCGGGCTGGGCCGTCTCGCTGGGGTCGGGTGCGGCGATGGTGCCGGCGCGGTTCTCGGCGTCGAGCTTCCTGTCCGACGTACGGCACTACGGCGCGACGTACATGAACTACGTCGGCAAGCCGCTCGCCTACATCCTGGCCACGCCCGAGCAGCCCGACGACGCCGACAACCCACTGCGCGTCGCGTTCGGCAACGAGGCCAGCGACCGCGACATCGAGGAGTTCGCCCGGCGCTTCGACAGCGACGTCATGGACGGCTTCGGCTCCACCGAGCTCGCGATCATCATCACCCGCGCCCCCGGCACCCCGCGCGGCTCGATCGGCCAGGGCGTCGGCGCGGTGGCGATCTACGACCCCGAGACGCTCACCGAGTGCGCGGTCGCCGATTTCTCCCCCGACGGAGCCCTGCTCAACCCGGACGCGGCGATCGGTGAGCTGGTCAACACAGAGGGTGCCGGCTACTTCCAGGGCTACTACAACGACCAGGCGGCGAACGACGAGCGGATGCGGCACGGCATGTACTGGTCCGGCGACCTGGCCTACCGCGACGCCGACGGCTGGATCTATCTGGCCGGTCGCACCGCTGACTGGATGCGCGTGGACGGCGAGAACCTCGCGGCCGCGCCCATCGAGCGGATCATCCAGCGGCTCCCCGCGGTCGCCCTGGTGGCGGTGTACGCCGTCCCCGACGCCAACGTCGGCGACCAGGTGATGGCCGCGATCGTCCTGCACGACACGGCTTCCCTCTCCCCCGCAGAGCTCACCGACTTCCTCGCCTCGCAGGCCGACCTCCCGTCGAAGGGCTGGCCCCGCTTCGTCCGGATCGCCCCCTCGCTCCCCTCGACCGCCACCAACAAGGTGCTCAAGCGCGACCTCATCGCCCAGGGCGCCACCGCCGGCAACGGGGTGCTCTGGGTGCGCGAGGAGCGCGGCACGGCCTACCGGGTGGAGTGAGACCCGGCACCCGGCACCGATAGCTGCGTCACGCCTGCCTAGCATCGTCGTGTGACGGACGCCCCCGCTCTTCCTGACGACACCATCGCCCTCCGCGAGGGGGCCACGATGCCCCTGCTGGGGTTCGGCACCTGGCAGATCAAGGGCAAGGAGGCCGTGCGCGCGACCTCGGTGGCGCTCGAGGTGGGATACCGGCACCTTGACACCGCGACGGTGTACGGCAACGAGGCGGAGGTCGGCCGGGCGCTGGCGGAGAGCGGCGTGCCGCGCGACGAGGTCTTTCTCACCACCAAGTGCCCGCCCAACCGGGCCGGTCGCGAGCTCGACACCTTGCGCGAGAGTCTCGAGAAGCTGCAGACCGACCGCCTTGACCTGTGGCTGATCCACTGGCCGGGCGACGGCTCGACCAACCGGGATCTGTGGGGCGCGTTCGTCGAGGCCCAGGAGTCGGGTCTGGCACGAGAGATCGGGGTCAGCAACTTCGACGCCGCGCTGATCGACGAGGTCACCACCAGCGGCGGTGTCGCACCGGCGGTCAACCAGATCGAGTGGAGCCCACTGCTCTTCGACGCCCGGGTGCTGGAGGCGCACCGGAGTCGAGGGGTCGTGCTGGAGGGGTACAGCGCCCTGCGGGGCGGCACCCTCGAACACCCGGCCATCGCCGAGATCGCCGACCGGGCTGGACGGACGCCGGCCCAGGTGATCATCCGCTGGCACCTCCAGCACCAGGTCGTGGTGATCCCGAAGTCCGTCAACCCAGAGCGCATCCGCTCGAACGCGGACGTCGGCGGATTCACGCTGTCGGACGACGACATGGCGACCCTGGACACCCTGGCCTGACGGACTGTTTGACCACGCCCGACCTGGGATACTTCTCAGGTTGGGCGTGGTTCGGGCTGCGCCATGACGACAGGCGAAGAGTTGAACCTCACGCGCACGAAGACCATCGAGCAGTCGATATCCGACACCGAGGAGTCCGAGCACCAGCTTCGCAAGGAGCTCGGGCCCGTGCAGCTGACCGTGTTCGGGGTCGGCGTGATCATCGGCACCGGCATCTTCGTGCTCACCGGCGAGGCGGCCGGCGAGAAGGCCGGTCCGGCGGTCGCGTTGTCGTTCGTCTTCTCCGGCATCGCGTGCGCACTGGCCGCGCTCTGCTACGCGGAGTTCGCGAGCACCGTGCCGGTCGCGGGCTCGGCCTACACGTTCTCCTATGCGAGCCTGGGCGAGCTCGTCGCCTGGATCATCGGCTGGGACCTGATCCTCGAGCTGGCCCTCGGCGCCAGCACGGTGGCGGTGGGCTGGTCGACGTACTTCGCGGATGTGATGAGCGAGGCAGGGATCACGATCCCGGGCTTCGCCTACGGCGAGGGCCACAACCTGGTCGCCGCCGCCATCGTGCTGATCCTCACCGCGGTCATCTGCATCGGCATCAAGGTGTCCTCGCAGGTCAACTTCGTCTTCGTCGCCGTCAAGCTGGCCATCGTGCTGCTGGTGATCGTGGCCGGGCTGTTCTTCATCAAGTCCGGCAACTACAGCCCGTTCATCCCACCCACCGGCTCCGACGCGGCCGGAGGCGCAGCGCCCACCTCCTCCCTGCTGCAGGACCTGGGCTTCGCACCCGGTGCCTTCGGCGTCAGCGGGATCTTCACCGGCGCGGCCCTGGTCTTCTTCGCCTACATCGGCTTCGACATCGTCGCTACGGCGGCCGAGGAGACCAAGAACCCGCAGCGCGACATGCCCATCGGCATCCTGGCGTCGCTCGGGATCTGCACGTTCCTCTACGTCGCGGTCTCCCTGGTGGTGACCGGCATGGTCAAGTACGACCAGATCAAGGTCGAGGCGCCCCTCGCGGAAGCCTTCCGCTCCGTCGGCCATCCCGGGTTCGCGACCGTGATCTCGGTAGGTGCTCTGATCGGCCTGACGACGGTGATGATGATCCTGATGCTCGGGCAGAGCCGGGTCTTCTTCGCCATGAGCCGGGACCGGCTGCTGCCCCCCATGTTCGCCAAGGTCAGCCCCCGGTTCGGCACACCCGTGCGGACCACGATCCTGACCGGCCTTGCCGTCGCTCTCATCTCGACGTTCGTGCCGCTCACCCAGCTGGCCGAGCTGGTGAACATCGGCACCCTCTTCGCCTTCGTCCTCGTGGCCATCGGCGTGCTCGTCCTGCGCCGCACCCGGCCCGACCTCGAGCGCGCCTTCCGTTGTCCCGGCGTGCCCGTCGTCCCCGTCCTGGCGGTGCTGGCCGCGGTCTACCTGATGCTGAACCTTCCGGCCGCGACCTGGGAGCGGTTCATCATCTGGATGCTCATCGGCTTCATCGTCTACTTCGCCTACAGCCAACGGAACAGCCGGCTTCAGTTGGCCCGGGACGCTCAAGCGGCGCCGTCCGGGACCGCCGAGGGGAACCACCCGGTGGGCGCGGAGGAGCCCGGCCGGTAGGCACGTCGACCCCTCGGGCGACTCCTGCGCAACAACGTTCTCCGCAACAATGTCATCCCCAACAACGT
>JAWWPK010000588.1:0-7049 GCA_033854925.1 Nocardioidaceae bacterium
CCTGCACGCCGACCGACCGCACGTCGGCGAGCAGCACGACGGGACACTGCCAGATGTCGCGGTCCAGCCCGGCGCGGGAGAGCTCCTCGCGGGCGATCGCGTCGGCCTGGCGGAGGATGTCGAGCCGCTCGCGCGTGACCTCGCCGATGATCCGGATGCCGAGACCGGGCCCGGGGAACGGCTGGCGCCAGACCATGGTCGACGGGAGGCCGAGCTGCTCGCCGACCAGGCGGACCTCGTCCTTGAAGAGGGTGCGCAGCGGCTCGACCAGCTCGAACTGGAGGTCGTCGGGGAGGCCGCCGACGTTGTGGTGGGACTTGATGTTGGAGGTACCGGCGCCGCCGCCGGACTCGACGACGTCGGGGTAGAGCGTGCCCTGGACGAGGTACGCCGTCTCGCCCTCGGCACCGCCGAACACCCGGACCTCGGCCGCCTCGAAGGTGCGGATGAACTCGCGGCCGATGATCTTGCGCTTCTCCTCGGGGTCCACGATCCCCTCGAGCGCGTCGATGAACTGGTCGCTGGCGTCGACCACGTCGAGCTTGTCGAAGACCGCCTCGAAGTCGGACCGCACCTGCTCGGTCTCACCGAGCCGCATCATCCCGTGGTCGACGTACACACACGTCAGCCGGTCGCCGATCGCACGCTGCACGATCGCGGCCGCGACCGCCGAGTCGACGCCACCGGAGAGGGCGCAGATCGCCCGGCCGGCGCCGATCTGCTCGCGGATCGCCTCGACCTGCTCCTCCACGATGTTGAGCATCGTCCAGGTCTGCCGGCAACCGGCGATGTCGTGCAGGAAGTGCTCGAGCACCCGCTGACCGTGCTCGGTGTGCAGCACCTCCGGGTGCCACTGGACGCCGGCCAGCCCGCGACCGACGTCCTCGAACGCCGCCACCGGCGTGCCGGCCGTCGAGGCCAGCACCGTGAACCCGTCCGGTGCCTGCGCCACCGAGTCGCCGTGCGACATCCAGACGTTGTGCTGGACGGGTACGTCGGCCAGGAGGGTCCCGGGCTCCTCGACCGTGACCGGCGTGCGGCCGTACTCGCGGACCCCGGTGTGCGCCACCTCGCCGCCCAGCCCCCGCGCCATCAGCTGGAAGCCGTAGCACATGCCGAACACCGGGGTCCCGGCCGTGAACAGCCCCGGGTCGATGCTCGGCGCGCCCTCCTCGTAGACGCTCGAGGGTCCGCCGGACAGCACGATCGCCTTGGGGTTGCGCGCCAGCATCTCGGCCACCGGCATGGAGTGCGGCACGATCTCGGAGTAGACCCGGGCCTCCCGCACCCGCCGCGCGATCAGCTGCGCGTATTGAGCCCCGAAGTCGACGACGAGGACCAGGTCATGGTCCGAGTGAGCTGCACTGGCCGTCATGGAGAGAGCCTAGTGCGGCCGCTCCATCGATCCGGCTGGGGCTCGCGGGCTCAGCCGACCCTCTGGGTCACCGACACGACGATCCCCTCGGGACCCCGGATGTAGGCCATCTTCCAGATGCCTTCGTAGTCCCCGATCCCGCCGACGAGCCCGTACCCGAGGGCCGCGGCCGATTCGACCGCGGCCTCGATGTCCTCGACCTCGTAGCAGACGTTACGGATCCCCAGCTGGTTGGCGGGCGGATCGGTCAGCCCCGGCACATGGTCGGGCGTGATGAACCGCGCGACCTCCAGCCAGGTCTCGCCGTTCGCACCGGGCAGGTTCAGCCCGACGACCTCAGTCCTCGACCCGGGGATGCCGCAGACGGTGTCGATGAACTCACCCTCCACGAACTGCCGCCCCACGACCTCGAGCCCGAGCCCCTCGAAGAACGCCACCACAGCCTCGAGGTCGCCCACCGTGATCCCGACATGGTCGAACCGCTGCATGTGTCCCATGCCAGCAGCAGACCACGCAGACCCGCGCTTCTCATCGGCGCGTGGCCACAGAGACCGTTTCCTGCCCGAGCTGCGGAAGGTCTCGACAAGCTCGACCAGCGGTGGACCAGCTCCAGCACCCACCAAAACAAACGCCAACCCGCGTGGCACTTACGCAACGACCCGGCCCTGCGGGCCGACCCGTCCGGGACGCTAAAAGCGCGGCGTGGCGCGGACAACCAACGCAACCGGGCTGGGAGCCGCCCGCGACACGGCGTCGCCTGTCGGCCCGGACGGGTCGGCCCGCAGGGCCGGAACGCAACAGAAACCACGGGAAGCCGTCGGCAGACAAAAGAAGAAGAAATGCACCAGGGCCCGGCCGGGGAGGGAGGGTGGCCGGGCCCTGATCGTCCACGCATCCGTCCGACGGCGCCTGGACAAAGGAAGCCGGTCAGAGGGAGGGAGCATGACGACCGGTTCCGTCCGGCTCAACGAGTCCTTGGCGGGCGAGTTACGCCTGTAGAAGGCCCAATCCTGTGAGGAAATGGGGCGGTCTGGACCACCGATACCCTGGTCGGTGTCTGACCTGCGGCAACGCTGGCTCAGCTGACGCCCACGATCGGAAGTCGCAGCGCTCCCGGCGCCGACTCCGGGACGACCGGGGCGTTCGGGGCGACCGGCTGGACGCGCACGTACTGCTCCCCGAGGTCCGGGCGGGGGTCGGCCTCGCCCTTGTTCGGCCAGAACGACATCGCCCGCTCTGCCTGGGCGGTGATGGTCAGCGACGGGTTCACACCCAGGTTGGCGGTGACCGCCGCGCCGTCGGCGACGTGCAGGCCGGGATGGCCGTAGACCCGCTGGTAGGCGTCGATGACGCCGTTCTCGGGCGAGTCACCGATCGCGCAGCCGCCGATGAAATGCGCGGTGAGCGGCATGCCGAACGGCTCGCCGATGTTGCCGCCGGCGGTGCCGTCGACCTTGGCCGCGATCCGGCGTACGGCGTCGTTGGCGACCGGGATCCAGCTCGGGTTCGGAGCGCCGTGGCCCTGCTTGGAGGTCATCCGCCACACCCGGGTGAACCGGCCGCGCTTGCCGTAGGTGGTGATCGAGTTGTCGAGGCTCTGCATGACCAGGGCGATCACCGTGCGCTCGGACCAGTGCTTGAAGTCGTAGAGGTCCAGGATGTTGGCCCGCTGGACCCACATCTCCTTGAGCCACACCCGCCAGCGCGGCTCGTCGCCGTCACCGTCGGTGAGGACGGTCTGCAGCATCGCCATCGTGTTGAAGCCCTTGCCGTAGCGCACGGGCTCGATGTGGGTGTCGGCGTCGGGGTGGAACGACGACGTGATGGCCACGCCGTAGGAGTAGTCGGTCGTGTCGCTCGTGGGCGCGATGGCCCCGAGGATCGACTCGGAGTTGGTCCGCGACAGGTAGCCGAGCCGCTCAGAGAGGCGGGGCAGGTGGCCCTCGTCCTTCATCCGGTGCAGCAGCTTCTGGGTGCCCAGCGACGCCGCCGCCATCACGACGTGCTCGGCGGTGAGCACCTTCTGGCCGCGGCCGGTCTTGGACTTGGTGAACTTCACGCGTACGTCGTAGC
Source organism: Nocardioidaceae bacterium (assembly GCA_033854925.1). Taxonomy (GTDB): domain Bacteria; phylum Actinomycetota; class Actinomycetes; order Propionibacteriales; family Nocardioidaceae; genus Nocardioides. The sequence continues at coordinate 3,449 of JAWWPK010000588.1, forward strand.
CGCCTTCGACCCGCGGCAAGATCCGGGTGACCGTGGTCAGCGGCAGGACCTGCGCGCCGTTCTGCTCGGCGAGGTAGAGGTAGTTCTTGACCAGCGTGTTCTTGGCGTTGTGCCGACAGCCGCTCATGCACTCGCCGCAGTTGAGGCAGGTGTTGCGGGCCGGTCCGGCGCCACCGAAGTAGGGATCCTCGACCGACTCCCCCTCGGGCTGGCCGGGGCCGCCGAAGAACACGCCGACCGGCGTCGGGTGGAAGGTGTCGGCCACGCCGAGGTCGGTCGCGACCTTCTCCATCACGTCATCGGACGGCGTACGGACCGGGTTCTCGACCACGCCCAGCATCCGCTTTGCCTGGTCGTAGTAGGGCGCGAGCTCGTCCTTCCAGTCCGTGATGTGCGACCACTGCGGGTCGTTGTAGAACGCCGGCAGCGGCTCGTAGAGCGTGTTCGCGTAGACCAGCGACCCGCCGCCGACACCGGCGCCGGCCACGATCATCGTGTCGCGGACGGCGTCGATTCGCTGGATGCCGTACATGCCCAGCGCGGGCGCCCAGAGGTACTTCTTGAGATCGAAGGTGCCCGAGGCGAAGTCGGCGTCCTCGAACCGCGCGCCCGCCTCGACCACGCCGACGCGGTAGCCCTTCTCGGTCAGCCGGAGCGCGGTGACCGAGCCGCCGAACCCGGAGCCGATGACCAGGACGTCGAAGTCGAACTGCTCGGGAGACGAGGTCATGCTCGCCCCAGCTTCTTCATCAGCTTCAGGTTCGCGGTCATCACCTTGGCGTACGTCGCGTCCGACATCCCGAGCATCGGCGCGAACCGGATCAGCCGCTGCGTGGCCACGGACTGCGACTCGGTGTAGCGATGGATGCCCTCGCTGCCCTGGCGGCGGCCCATGCCGGACTCCCGCATGCCACCCATCGGGCTGTCGATCGAAGCGAACGTCGCGCCGAAGGCCTCGTTGATGTTGACGGTGCCGCACTTGATGAACCGAGCGATCGCCCGCGCCCGGCCGCCGTCCTGGCTGTAGATCGAGGCGTTGAGGCCGTACTCGCCGGCGTTCGCCCGCGCCACGGCGTCCGCCTCGTCGTGGAAGCGGTAGAGCGAGATCACCGGGCCGAAGGTCTCCTCGCCGAAGCAGGTCATGTCCGGCGTGACGCCCTCGAGGATGGTCGGCTCGAAGAAGTACGGGCCGAGGTCGGGGCGCGCCTTGCCGCCGGTGAGCACCCGGGCGCCCTTCGACACCGCGTCCTCGACGTGGCGGACCACGGTGTCGAGCTGGTCCTGGGAGATCAGCGAGCCCATGTCGGTGCCCCAGTCGAGGGTCGCGCCGAGCGTCATCGCCTCGGTGCGGGCGACGAACCGCTCCACGAACCGGTCGTAGACCTGGTCGGCCACGAACATCCGCTCCATCGAGACGCAGAGCTGGCCGGCGTTCGAGAACGACGCGCGGACGGCGCCCTCGGCGGCCTTCTCGAGGTCGGCGTCGCGGAGCACGAGGATCGGGTTCTTCCCGCCCAGCTCGAGCGAGCAGCCGATCAGCCGCTCGGCGCAGCCCTTCGCGATCAGCTTGCCGGTCGCGGTCGAGCCGGTGAAGCAGATGTAGTCGGCGCGGCTGATCATCTCGGGGCCGATCTGGCTCCCCGGTCCGGCGACCACGGTCCACAGGTCCGGCGGGAAGCCGGCCTCCTCGAGCAGCTGGGCGCCGTACAGCGCAGTGAGCATGCTCTGCGCGTCCGGCTTGGCCACCACGGCGTTGCCGGCCATCAGCGCGGGCAGCCCGTCGCACAGCGCCATCGTGAACGGGTAGTTCCAGGGCGAGATGATCCCGACCACGCCCTTGGGCACCCGGTTGACCTCGACGCGGGTCAGCCCGGGGACGACGCCCAGCTTGCGCTGGGTGTCGAGGTGCTCGTGCGCCGTGCGGGCGTAGTAGCGCGCGGTCAGCGCCACGTGCAGCGGCTCGTCGAACGCGTGCTTTCGCGCCTTGCCGGACTCCCAGATGATCAGGTCGATGATCTCGGCCTGGCGGTCGAGGATCAGGTCGTGCAGCCGGAGCATCACCTTGGCGCGGTCGTCGAGACTCACCCGCGACCAGGCCTGCTGGGCCTTGCGGGCCCGGGCGAACGCCTGCGCCACGTCGTCGGCGCTCGACTGCGGGATGTGCGCCAGCGGCGCGCCGTTCAGCGGGCTGCGCACCTCGACGGTCTGCCCGGTCGTGGCCAGCAGCCGCTTGGTCAGGCTCTCGGCGTACTCCGGCTCGAGGGCGTACGACGCCGTGACGTCGTGCTCGGGATCGCGCGGCCCCTCGACCAGCGGACCGCCGGCGGGGCTCGGGTTCCGGTCGCTCATGGGTCGACACTAGGCCGTGGTGACGTGCGTTACTACCGCTGAGTAGCCCGGTGTGGGGCTTTACACAGTCGCTTGATCTGTCAAGGGCCCCCGGAGTGCAGGGATACCCGGGTACCCGGGTATACCTGCCCCGTTGGGCTGTTGCAAAACCCCAACGCCGTGGGAAGCACCCCAACGCCCCTCCTGACCCCGGCCGTTGCTGGCGCCTGTGGATGACGGCCGACACCCGAGACCGATTGAGGGAAGCATCCATGTCATGGCTGACCGCGCTCCGGACGACCCACGGCTCACCCCGATCCTGCTGCGCAAGGATCTGATCGCCGCCGGGTGGAGCGATCGCGGCATGGCTCGCATGCTCGCCTCGGGCCAGTGGGTCAGGCCACGCCGGGGAGCGTACGTCGACGCTGCGGCGTGGAAGGCAACCGACAAGGCCGGCAAGCACGAGATCCGGACCCGAGCGGTTCTGGCCCAGGGGAAGACCGAGCTCGTTGCGTCCCACGTGAGCGGGGTGTCCTTGTACGACGGCCCGACCTGGGGTCTGGACCTGACCGACGTCCACGTCACGCGCACGGACAACAAGGCCGGCCGCAAGGAGGCAGGGGTCAGGCAGCACTGCGGCAAGCTGCTCGACGGCGACTGGTCCGTGCGCCACGGCATTCCCGTCATGGGGGCGACGCGGCTGGCGCTGGAGGTCACGATGGTCGCCCGGACGCAGCCCGCCCTCGCGGTGGTGAACCACCTGCTGAGCACCGGACAGACCTCGCTCGAAGAGCTGCATGCTCGCTATGCGGTCGGGATCGACTTCTGGTCAGGGACGTTGAACACCGACATCGTGCTGCGACTCGCGAACCCGCTGATCGGCTCCCTCGCCGAATCGCGGACGTTCTACCTGTGCTACATGCACAACCTGCCCGCGCCGATCCCGCAGTACCCGATCCGCGACGAGCGGGGCAGGGTGCTCTACTACGTCGACTTCGCCTGGCCAGAGCTCGGGGTCTTCCTCGAGTTCGACGGCAAGGAGAAGTACACGCGGCATCTCAAGCCCGGGGAGACGCCGGCGGATGCAGTGTTCCGCGAGAAGCGGCGCGAGGACCGGATCCGAGAGCTCACGGGCTGGCGTTGCATCCGCCTCACCTGGGCCGATCTCGAGAGACCAGAACACACTGCTGCGCGGATCCGACGGGTTCTGTTCCCGGCCACGGTGATCAGCGGCTGAAGGTCTGGCACTCCGCAGAAAGCGCCAGGCGTTGGG
>JAWWPK010000589.1:0-4530 GCA_033854925.1 Nocardioidaceae bacterium
GCGCACCTCCCCGGGGGCCGACGGGTCGGCCGAGCAGGTGGCTGTGGTCGACCGGCTGCGCAAGGACGCCACCGCGGCGTACGACGACGGCATCAGCAAGGTGCTCGCCGGCATGGAGGACGGCACCCTGCTGCGTGGCGAGGTGCTGGCCCGCTGGCAGGAGTTCGTCGGCACCGGCGAGCTGCTCAAGGGGCTCGAGAGCCGGGTCGGCCGGATCCGGGACCGGCTGGTCAACGCCGTGAAGGGCAAGCCGCATCAGGCCGAGCGGGTGACGGTGGCCGTGGAGTCGGGCCTCGAGATGCTCATCCTCGAGCACGCCGAGGCCGCCGCCGAGCGGGCCGAGGCGTCGTGGCGGCAGCTCGCGGCGGGCCTGGGACTGCTCGAGGACAGCGGCTCCGAGCTCGGTCGCGCCTCGCGCGAGCTGCGCCGCAACGCCGAGCGGGCGGTGCGGGAGTGGCAGTCGGACGTGCTGAACATGGTCCGCACCCAGGGCCAGGACAAGCGCACGACGGCCCGGTTCCTGGCGTTCGGGGTCAACGGGCTGTCCGTGGCGCTCATGATCGTCGTCTTCTCCTACTCCTACGGCCTGACCGGCGCCGAGGTCGGCATCGCCGGTGGCTCGGCGGTGCTCGGCCAGAAGCTGCTCGAGGCCGTCTTCGGTGACCAGGCCGTGCGCAGCCTCGCCGAGCGGGCCCGCACGTCGCTCGAGGCCCGGGTGCGCGAGCTGTTCGGCACCGAGCTGGTCCGCTACACCGACCTCCTCGACAGCCTCGGCCTCGACCCGGACACGGCGGAGCAGCTGCGGCGGGCGTCCCGTCGGGTGGAGGACGCGCGGTACGCCGGACAACGCGGCCCATAGACGACGGGGCGATTGGTGAACCCGCCCACGGCACCGATTAGTCTCAGACCGGCTGGGTTCACCCAGTCGACCTGCCAGATGACCGCGTACGCCGAGGGAGACGATGACGTCGTTGCTCGAGGGTGCCCGCAGGCTCGTCGTTCGCGGGTCTGACCTCGGCGGCCGGATCGAGGCCCTTCAGTCGGCGGCCGATGCGGCCCGGGGTCGCCTCGACGACGCGGTGGTCGACCAGGCCCACGAGGTCGTCGAGCGCGCCGCCAGCCGGCTCCGGCTCTCGGCGGACCACACGGTGGTTGCGATCGCAGGTGCGACCGGCTCCGGCAAGTCGTCGACGTTCAACCAGCTGACCGGCCTGGAGCTGTCCGCCGTGGGCGTACGGCGCCCGACCACGTCGTGGGCGACCGCCTGCGTCTGGGGCACCGAAGGCGCGCAGGAGCTGCTCGAGTGGCTCGGCATCCCACCGCGGCACCAGACCACCCGCGACTCCATGCTGGACAGCTCTGGGCTGCTCACCGGTCGTCGTGGGGACCGCGAGATGGAGGGCGTGGTCCTGCTCGACCTGCCCGACCACGACTCCACCGAGGTCACCCACCACCTCGAGGTCGACCGGATCGTGAAGCTCGCCGACCTGCTCGTGTGGGTGCTCGACCCGCAGAAGTACGCCGACGCGGCGGTCCACGACCGCTATCTCGCGCCCATGGCCAGCCACGCGGACGTGATCGTCGTCGTCCTCAACCACATCGACACCGTGCCCGTCGAACGGCGCCCCTCGATGCTCGAGGACGTCCGGCGGCTGCTCGACCAGGACGGGCTGCGTGAGGTCCCGGTGATCGCCACCAGCGCCCGCCAGGGCGAGGGGATCCCGGAGCTCCGCGCCGAGATCGCCCGCCGGGTGACGGACAAGAAGTCGACCAGGCAGCGCATCGACGCCGACCTGCGCGCCGTGGCCTCCCGTCTCAACGAGGAGTGCGGCACCGGGAAGCCGCGCTCACTGGCGGCCGGCCGGGCCCAGGCCATGGAAGAGGCGCTCGCCGACTCCGCCGGCGTGCCGACCGTGGTGGCCGCCATCGAGCGGTCCACCCGCTTGCGCGCCGGGCAGGCCACCGGCTGGCCCGTCGTCTCGTGGCTCTCGCGGCTCAAGCCCGACCCGCTGCGCCGGCTGCACCTCGACCTCGGCGCCGAGCACAAGCTGCTCACCGGCCGGGCGCGCACGTCGATCGCGCAGGCGACACCCGTGCAGCGCGCCAAGGTCGACACCGAGGTCCGCGCGCTGGCCGACGACGTGTCGGCCGGGATGACCCGGCCGTGGGCGGACGCCCTGCGGCGGGCCTCGACCTCTCGGGTGGGCGAGATGGCTGACCGGCTCGACGCCGAGATCGCCGGCACCGACCTCGGTGTCGCCAAGATCCCGGTCTGGGCGGGCACCGTGCGGGTGCTGCAGTGGCTGCTGATCCTGGCCGCCCTGCTGGGCGGTGGCTGGACCGTCGCGCTCGCCGCCTCGGGCTCGGTCGGCGACGACTCGGTGCCGGCCTACGGTGGCGTCGACCTCCCGATCCTGTTGCTCGTCGGCGGCGTGGTGGTCGGCATCCTGCTGGCCCTGCTGTGCCGCGCCCTGGTGGACGTCACGGCGCGCAGGCGGGCCAACGCGGCGGACCGGAAGCTCCGGGCCGCCGTGCACGAGGTCTCCCAAGAGCTGGTGGTGAGCCCGGTCGAGCAGGAGCTCGAGGCGTTCCGGAAGGTGCGCACCGGCCTGGACGCCGCGCTGAGCGCCTAGCAAGGGAGTCATGCGGCCGCTCCGGTCGCCACCTCCTCGCGCTTGACCACGGTGCGCCGGAAGGCGCTGGTGCCCAGCGACAGGTCGTGGCCCACGGACACGGCCGTGACCTCGACCGCGGTGCGCTCGACGCCGTCCTTGATCCAGGTGCTCTGGCTGAGCCGCCCGTGCACCACCACCGGGTCGGCCCGTCGAAGCGAGTCGCGGCAGTTGTCGGCCAGCTGCCGCCAGGCCTTGACGGTGTACCACTGGGTGGCGCCGTCGACCCACTCCAGCTTCTTGTTGTCGTGGTAGCGCGGGGTCACGCCGAGGCGGAACTCGGCGACCGGCGTCTCGCCGGCGAGCCGGTGCCGGACCTCGCCGCCGAGCCAGCCCCGCAGGGTCACGTAGGTCTCGTTCATGGGTGTCTCCTGTCGTGTCGGTGCAGTGCAACCTGTTGGGTCACCGACACTCGGCGTCACCTCCGACGGCACCGCGACCGCCACGAGGGGGCTGTGGACAACCGACCGTCGTTGTCCGGATGTGGAAGGTTCCCGGATGCCAACTACGCTCGCCAACCATGGCGGAATACGTGTTCACCCTGCGCAACGTGCGCAAGGCCCATGGTGACAAGGTCGTCCTCGACAACGTCACGCTCTCGTTCCTGAACGGCGCGAAGATCGGCGTGGTCGGCCCCAACGGGACCGGCAAGTCGACGCTGCTCAGGATCATGGCCGGGCTGGAGCACGCCAACAACGGTGACGCGATCCTCGATCCCGATGCGACCGTCGGGATGCTCGAACAGGAGCCGAAGCTCTCCGAGGGCAAGACCGTGCTCGAGAACGTCGAGGAGGCCGTGGGCGAGATCAAGGGAAAGCTGGAGCGCTACAACGCGATCTCCGAGGAGCTGGGCGATCCCGACGCCGACTACGACACGCTGCTGGCCGAGATGGGCGACCTGCAGGCGGACCTGGACCACACGAACGCGTGGGACCTCGACAGCCGCCTCGACCAGGCGATGGACGCGCTGCGCTGTCCGCCGCCCGAGGAGCTGGTCGACCACCTGTCCGGTGGCGAGCGCCGCCGGGTCGCACTGTGCAAGCTCCTGCTCCAGCAGCCGACCCTGCTGCTGCTCGACGAGCCCACCAACCACCTCGACGCCGAGTCGGTGCAGTGGCTGGAGGGCCACCTCAAGAGCTACCCGGGTGCGGTGCTGGCGATCACCCACGACCGCTACTTCCTGGACAACGTCGCCGAGTGGATCCTCGAGCTGGACCGCGGCTCCACGCACCCCTACGAGGGCAACTACTCGACGTACCTGGAGACCAAGAAGGAACGGCTCAAGATCGAGGGCCAGAAGGACGCCAAGCGCGCCAAGATGCTCGAGCGTGAGCTCGAGTGGGTGCGGTCCAACGCCAAGGCCCGGCAGACCAAGAGCCGGTCCCGGCTGGCCCGCTACGAGGAGCTGGCAGCGGCGGCCGACCGCGACCGGAAGATCGACACCTCGGAGATCAACATCCCCGCCGGGCCACGGCTCGGCGACATCGTCCTCGAGGCGAAGGACCTTTCCAAGGGGTTCGACGACCGGTTGCTGATGCACGACCTGTCGTTCACCCTGCCGCGCGCCGGCATCGTCGGCGTGATCGGCCCTAACGGCGTCGGCAAGACCACGCTGTTCCGGATGATCACCGGCGACGAGAAGCCTGACGACGGTGAGCTGGTGGTCGGCCAGACCGTCAAGCTGTCGTACGTCGACCAGAGCCGCGGCGGCATCGACCCGAACAAGAACGTCTGGGAGGTCGTCTCGGACGGCCTGGACTTCATCAAGGTCGCCAACTTCGAGATGAACTCACGTGCGTACGTCGCGTCGTTCGGCTTCAAGGGCCCCGACCAGCAGAAGAAGGCAGCAGTGCTCTCG
>JAWWPK010000590.1:0-17111 GCA_033854925.1 Nocardioidaceae bacterium
TTGAGCTGCATGGTGCGGTCGAGAACCACGCCGCGGTCCTCGAACAGACGAGCGAGCACCCGGTGGGTGATGGTGGCGCCGACCTGGCTCTTGATGTCGTCACCGACGATCGGCACTCCCGCGGCGCGGAACTTCTCGGCCCACTCCGGAGTGCCGGCGATGAAGACCGGCAGGCAGTTGACGAAGCCGACACCGGCATCGATGGCGCACTGCGCGTAGTAGCGCGCGGCGTCTTCGGACCCGACCGGCAGGTAGCAGACAAGCACGTCGACGCGGGCGTCGGTGAGCGCCTGCACGACGTCGACCGGCTCGTCGGTCGACTCCTCGATCATGGTCCGGTAGTACTTGCCGAGCCCGTCGAGGGTGTGACCGCGCTGCACCTCGATGCCCAGGGTGGGCACCTCGCAGATCTTGATGGTGTTGTTCTGGGAGGCGTTGATGGCCTCGGAGAGGTCCTTGCCGACCTTCATGTCGTCGACATCGAACGCCGCGACGAACTCCACGTCCTTGACGTGGTAGTCGCCGAAGGTGACGTGCATGAGCCCGGGCACCGTGCCGCTGGGGTCGGCGTCCCGGTAGTAGTGAACGCCCTGGATCAGGGACGTCGCACAGTTTCCGACTCCGACGATTGCTACTCGAACCGAACCCATGGGGTGCGCTTCCCTTCTGGTTGTCACCTGACGGTGTGGTGCTTCAGGACGTTTCTGCGGTGGGCGGGTTGTTCAGGTTGTTCAGGTTGGGCGTGGCGGGGTTGCCGCGCTCGGCGTTGATCAGGTCGGAGAGCCAGTTGACCTCGCGCTCGACCGACTCGACGCCGTGCCGCTGGAGCTCGCCGGCGTAGCGGTCGGCCTCCTTGGCGGTCATCGCCAGCTCGCGCTGGACCCGGTCGAGCCGTTCCTGGAGCCGCATCCGGCGGCCCTCGAGCACGCGCAGCCGGATCTCCATGTCGGTCGAGGAGAAGAAGGCGAACCGGATGTCGAAGTTGTCGTCCTCCCAGGCGGTGGGACCGACCTCCGACATCAGCCGCTCGAACTCCCGGGTGCCGGCCTCGGTCACCTGGTAGACGATCTTCGGGCGGCGCGACAGGGGCGTCGACGTGGTCGACTCCTCGATCAGGGCGCCCCTGAGCATCTTCTTCAGCGTGGGGTAGAGCGAGCCGTAGGACAGCACCCGCCCCCACCCGAGCATCAGGTTGAGTCGCTTGCGGAGCTCGTAGCCGTGCATGGGTCCCTCGTGCAGCAGCCCGAGGACTGCCAGCTCGATGGTCTCTGCACGCCGTGCCACAGACCTATCGTAGCGATATATCCGCAGAACGCGAACAACTGGTACATCGAACGATACTGACAAACGTGTTCGATTGTTCTTTCCAGCTCTCGGCGCGCAGCGCGACGCGGCTTTGCGACGGGGCGAACCGCTGCCAACCGCGGCGCCGACTCGGCGGTTGCTGGGTCGGTTGCGTACCCTCGTGCGACGTGGCAGGCAAGCGGAAAGCTGGTTCGGGCGACGGCAAGAGCCGACCCCCCGCCCGCAAGGCCGCCAGCGCCCCCGCAGGTGCGGCCAAGAAGACCCCCAACGGCAAGCCTCCCAACGGCAAGCCGCCGAACGGCAAGACCCCGCGCGTGACGCTGGGCAGGAACGGCAAGCCCAAGAAGGCGCGCACCCGTGGCGCCAAGATCCGCCGGGTGCTGCTCTACGCCCTGGTGGTCTGCCTGGTCGGTGTCGTCGCCCTCTCCGGCGGGTTCGTCTACCTCTACAAGACGACCAAGCTGCCCAACCCCAACACCGACTTCGAGACCAACACCTCCTTCGTCTACTACAACGACGGCAAGTCGGAGCTGGGCCAGTACGCCAAGCAGAACCGCGACTCGATCTCCTACGACACCATGCCGCAGGACATCAAGGACGCCGTCGTGGCCGCGGAGAACCGCAGCTTCTGGAGCGACAACGGCGTCGACGTGAAGGGCATCGTGCGGGCGCTCTTCAACAACGCCTCGGGCAACGCCACGCAGGGGGCGTCGACCATCACCCAGCAGTACATCAAGATCCTGTACCTCACCCAGGAGCGCTCCTACACGCGCAAGCTGAAGGAAGCGATCCTCTCCCTCAAGCTGGGCCGCACGACGTCCAAGCAGCAGATCCTCGAGGGCTACCTCAACACCATCTACTTCGGCCATGGCGCCTACGGCATCCAGGCGGCGGCCAAGGCGTACTTCCAGAAGGACGCCAAGGACCTCGACCTGAAGGAGTGCGCGGCGCTCGCGGCCATCATCAACAACCCCACGCAGTACGACCCGGAGGCCGGCAACGACAACAAGAAGGCGTTGCGCGAGCGGTACGACTACGTGCTCGACGGGATGGCGACGGCCAAGAAGATCACCTCGGACGACGCCACGAACGCCGGGCGCAGGCTGCCGAAGTTCGACTTCGGGCAGCCCAACGACCAGTACGGCCTCCAGAAGGGCCACGTGCTGACCATGGTCAAGGACGAGCTCGAGACCCTGACCAACAAGGCCACGGACGCGCCGTTCACCGCGGACGAGATCGACGGCGGGGGGCTGCGCATCACCACGACGTTCACCCAGAAGGCGATGGACGCTGCCGAGCAGGGTGTGGCCGAGGTCCGGCCGCAGGGCAAGGAGTTCAGCGACAAGAACCTGCACATCGGCGTGGCCAGCGTGCAGGTCGACACCGGCGCGGTGCGCGGCATCTTCGCCGGCCAGGACTTCCTGCAGAGCCAGATCAACTGGGCGGTCGCGGGCGGCCAGGCCGGCTCGTCGGTGAAGCCGTTCGCGCTCGCAGCGGCGCTCAAGGCCGGCTTCTCGCTCAAGGACACCTTCGACGGCAACTCGCCGTTCGTGCTCGACAACGGTGACGAGGTCGTCAACGAGCAGGACACCGACTACGGCGCCGCGGTGAACCTGCTCAAGGCGACCGAGGACTCCATCAACACGGCGTTCACCGACCTCACCGTCTCGTTGCCCAACGGTCCGCAGGATGTCCTCGACATGATGAACGCGATGGGCATCCCGCCGAACAAGGGCCCGGGCAAGCACTACGGCTTCCCTCGCGCCAGCGCCGGCCTGGACCCCTACCCCAGCATCACGCTGGGCAGTGCGACGATCAGCCCGATCAACATGGCCAACGGCTTCGCGACCATCGCGAACGGCGGCCGGTTCCACGCGCCGTACATCATCGAGAAGGTCGAGAACAAGGACGGCGAGGTCCTCTACGACCACTCGGTGAGCGACAAGCAGGTCATCGACCAGGACCAGGGATCCGACATCGCGGCCGACGTCAGCTATGCGCTGCAGCAGGTCGTGCAGTCCGGCACCGGTACGGCGGCGCTCGGCATCAACCGCCCCGCTGCCGGCAAGACCGGCACCGCGACCAACTCCTTGAACCAGGTCGACTCGGCGTGGTTCACGGGCTACACGCCGCAGCTGTCCACCTCGGTCATGTACGTCCGCGGCAAGGGCAACGAGCAGCTCGACGGCTGGCTCCCGTCGTACTTCGGTGGCGCCTATCCGGCCGACACGTGGACCGCGATCATGAACAAGGACATGTTAGGCGTGGACGTGCAGGAGTTCCCGCCCCCCGCCAACCTCGACGGTGTGGCTCCGGCCGACGGCCACCAGCCGACGCTGCCGCCCACGCCGACCAAGAAGCCCACGCCGACGCAGACGCCCAGCAACACCGGCCGGCCCACCAAGACGCCGACCACGGTGCCGACGCCGACACAGCCGACCACGGTGCCGACGACAGAGGTGCCGACCACCGCGCCGCCGCCGACAGACACCACGGTGCCGACGCCGAGCTGTGGCCCGCTGGGTTGCGACACGCCGACGGCGAGCGACACTGTGACGCCCTCGCGAGCCGCCGCGACCCGGACCGCGACCCGCGCCGCCCTCGTGTGGGCGTGGTGGAGCCGGATGCGCTGGTGACGTGACCCGCCCCGCTGCGGACGGCCACGTCCACCCGACCCTGGACGACCCGGTCGTCACCGCAGTCAGCGAGGGCGTCGGGGGGCCGATGGGTCTTCGTGCGGCGCGGCACCCGTGGTGGACGCCGACCCGGGTGGTTCTCCTGCTCGCCGCCGCCTTCTTCGCGCTCGGGATGGTGCAGAAGAGCGGCTGCTACCAGGGCCACTGGGCCAACGAGGACCGCTACTCGCACATGTGCTACTCCGACCTGCCCTACCTCTACACCGGGCGCGGACTGGTCGAGCTGGACTGGCCCTACTCCAGCGACCCGCAGGTGCGGGCTCGCTACGAGGTGATGGAGTACCCCGTCGGCATCGCCTACTTCGCGTACGGCGCCGCGTGGGTCACCCAGAAGGTCACCGGCGCGGGCGACGTGCACGCGCGTGCCGACCAGCCGACAGCAGAAGTGGCCGGCACCGCTCAGGTGCGCAAGGAGATGCGCGGCTTCGTCATCGTCAACGCACTCACCTTCGCCGCTCTGGCCCTGCTCTCCGCCTGGCTGCTGGCCGGCGTCGATCGTCGGCGGCCTTGGGACGCGGCCGCCTTCGCGGCCTCGCCGGCGCTGGTGCTCACCGGGCTCATCAACTGGGACATGCTCGCCGTCGTCCTGGTCGCCGGCGCGCTGTTCACCTGGGCGCGCGGGAGGCCGATCGCCACCGGACTGCTGGTCGGCCTCGGTACGGCGACGAAGCTCTACCCGCTCTTCCTGCTCGGCCCGGTTGCGATCATCTGCCTGCGTGAGCGGCGCTACCGCGACCTGGTCGACACGGTGCTCGCGGTGGTCGCCTCGTGGTTCGTGCTGAACGCGCCCGCGTACCTCAGCGGCAAGCACGAGTGGAAACGGTTCTGGCAGTTCAACTCCGAGCGCGGCCCCGACCTCGGGTCCGCCTGGCTGGTGCTGAGCCAGTCGACCCACGACGCGATCACCTCGACCACGGTCAACCACTGGTCCTGGGCGTTGTTCGGCCTCTGGTGCGTGGCGGTCGCGGTGGTCGGCTTCTGCGCGCCGAGCACTCCGCGGCTGGCTCAGCTCGGGTTCCTCGTGGTCGCCGGCTTCCTGTTGGTCAACAAGGTCTACTCGCCGCAGTACGTGCTCTGGCTGCTGCCGCTGGCCGCGCTGGCCCGTCCGCGCTGGCGCGACCAGCTGGTCTGGCAGGCGTCCGAGGTCGTCTACTTCGCCTCGGTGTGGTGGTACCTCGACGGTGACCTCCAGCCCAGCCAGGGTCAGGACGTCGGCTTCTACTGGGTCGCGATCATCATCCGGATGCTCGGCGAGCTGTACCTCGTGGCGATCGTGACGCGCGACATCCTGTACCCGCGCTACGACCCCGTGCTGCGTGACGAGGTGCCGCCTCAGCTGACGTCGACGCGGTCGAACGCCGTCGCGGTGTAGCGCACCCGCGCGTCGACCAGGTCGCCGACCTCGGGCACCGTCGTGTCGCCGGGCAGGAACAGCATCGAGGCCTGCATGTGCGGGGGCTCGGCGAACAGCCGCTGCTTGCCGTCGACCCAGAACGGCGAGCGGGTCAGTCCCATCGCGTCCAGGCCGCCGCGGGCGACGATCGCGGCGCGCGCCTTGAGGCCCTTCTCGCCCTTGGGCGCCTCGAGCCCGATGCCGTGCGCGGTGCCGCCGCTGACGACGAGCAGGTGGCCGTCTCGCGGTGCACTGCGGCCGCGGTAGCCGGACACGTCGCCGCGCTTGAGCTCGTGCACGTCCAGGACCGTCGAGGTGACCCGCAGCGCGTCCCGGTCGCCGAGCCAGAGATCGGTGCCGATCCGGGGCCGGACCGTGAGGTCGGCGTACGACGAGCGGAGGGTCGCCAGCTCGTCGGCGGTCAGGTGGCTGACCCAGACGGTGCTGGTCGGGAGCTCCGCGGCGACCAGGTCGGTGAGCAGCCGCTCGACCTCGGCGAGGTGGCGGCCCGCGGCGAGCGGGAGGTGCAGCGCGACGCCTTCGAGGCGCCCCCCGCGCAGTCCCTTGGCCAGCGACCAGAGCTGCTGAGCGGTCATGCCGTGCCGGCGCATGGACGTCTCGAGCTCAAGCACGAACCGGGCGTCCGGCTGGGCGTCGAGCAGGCCGGCGAGGTCGTCAGGTCGGCTCACCGTATGGATCACTCGCCGGCCGAGGTCGGCGTCGGGCGCGGGGTGGAAGGCCCGCCACGGCGTGAGCACGAGCAGGTCGCCGGGGTAGCGGGTCGCCACCTGGGGCAGCTCCTCGTAGGTGCCGACCGCCAGGGTGTCGACCCCCAGCCACTCGGCCTTGCGCGCCAGCCGGCCCAGGGTGAAGCCGTAGCCGTTGCCCTTGGCCACCGGCACCAGACCCGGTGTGGCGTCGGCGAAGCGACGCAGGTGGCCGCGCCAGCGTGCTCCGTCGACGGTCAGCGTCAGGCTCACAAGCGTGCGTCCTCCAATCCCATGGCGGCGCCAGCGCCGCCCAGCACGCACGCTGGCGTCGGTACCGGCGCTCGAAAGACGCTCAGTCTGCCTTCACACCGGCGCCTAGCCATCGCACGCCCTGGACCACGCTGGCATCCACCGAGGATTGGAGGACCCACGCGCGCCTACCGCCGGCTCATGTAGAGGTCGAAGGCCTTGTAGAGCGGCTTGTTCAGCGGCAGGTCCCACTCGCCGGCGTACTCCACGGCCTCGCCCCCGGTCCCGACCTTGAACTGGATCAGGCCGACGTGGCTGTCCTCCGCGTCGAGGGTCGGGGTGATGCCGCGCAGGTCGTAGACGTCGGCGCCGGCCGCGATGGCGGCACGAAGCATCGCCCACTGGACGGCGTTCGACCCGCGGACATCGCGCTTCTCGGTCGAGGAGGCGCCGTAGGAGTACCAAGCGTGCGCGCCGACCCGAACCATGATCGTGGCGGCGACCAGATCGCCCTCGTGGCGCGCCAGGTAGAGCCGGAACCGGTCGGCATCCTCGGCGCCGAGCGCGTCGGCCATGACCCGGAAGTACGCCAGCCCGCGCGGCGTGAAGTGGTCGCGCTCCGCCGTGTGCACGTAGAGGTCGTGGAAGAGCTTGAGGTCGCCCTCCTCGTCGCCGCGGCCGGTGCTGGTGATGACCTCGACGCCTGCCTTGTCGGCCTTCTTGATGTTGCGGCGCCACAGCTGGTTCATGCCCGCGAGGACGTCGGCCTCGGTGCGGCCCGCGAGCGGGACCTGGAAGACGTACTGCGGCTGACCGAGGGCGAACCCCTCGTCGGTGCCCTGCGCCCGCCAGCCCAGAGAGGTGAGCTGGGAGACGACGCGGGCCCCGACCGGGTCGCGCTCGGTCGGTGGCAGGTCGGCGAGCTTGCGGACTCCCTTGTCGGCGAGCCCCTCCTTGACCGACGCACCGCTCCAGCGACGGGTCACCACCGGCGGACCCATCCGGATCCCGAACGCCCCCTGCTCCTTGAGGTACGCCGCCATGGGGGCCAGCCAGTCTGCGAGCCGGTCGGTCGACCAGTCCAGGACCGGGCCCTCGGGGAGGTAGGCGAGGAACCTCTTGAGCCGGGGCAGCTGGCGGTAGAGCACCAGCCCGGCGCCGACCAGCTCGGTGCCGTCGGGGCCGTCGTACCAACCCAGGGACTCGTGCCGCCACTCCGACTTCACCGCACCCCAGGCCGGGGTCTGCAGGAAGCTCGCCGAGCGCTGCGACCGCAGGAAGGCGAGGTGGTCCTCCGGGCTGATGGTGCGCACGGTGGGAGTCACCCGTCGAGGCTATCGGGCAGCCCCCGCCCTGTTGGTCCTCGCGGTCACGGGAGGAAGGTGCGACCCTGTGTCCACGCACAGACCAGACCCGTCGCGAGGTGTATCAGGCGCCGTCCTCGTCGCTCATCATCGTCGTGACCTTCCCTTCCACCCAGCTCTCGGAGGATCGCGTGACGATCGGTGGCGCCGCGACCGAGCGGCCTGGCGACGTCTGGGGCGAAGCGGCCTCGGCCTTCCAGCGCTGGTCCGCGGGCGACGCGGTGGCCCTCGACGAGCTGGTCCGGGTGATGACCCCGGTCCTGTGGCACGTGGTCCGCGCGTACCGCCTGACGACCGAGGTCGCCGAGGACGTCGTGCAGACGACCTGGCTGTCGCTGGTGAAGTCGCGGACGTCGATCCAGGAGCCCGCCGCCGTTGGGGGCTGGCTGACCACGACGGCACGCCGCGAGGCGTGGAAGGTCGCCAAGGCGTCCGGCCGGGCGCTCCCTGTCGAGGACGACGAGCTGGCACGCCGGCTCCCTGATGAAGGGTCCGCCGAGGCGGAGGTCGTACGCCGCGACGGCGACCACCGGCTCTGGGACGCCGTCGAGCGGCTGTCCGAGCGGTGCCAGGCGCTGCTTCGGATCGTGGCCTTCGAGCACCGGCCCGACTACACGAAGATCGCGGCCGATCTCGGCATGCCGGTCGGCAGCATCGGCCCGACCCGTGGTCGTTGCCTTCAGAAGCTGCGTGCTCTTGTCGAGAATGGGGAATCCGATGCCTGAGCTGACTGACGACGACCTGCTGGCCGGCGTGCGCACCTACTGGGAGTCCCGCGACGCCGTGCCCACCGGCATGGTGGCGCGACTCCAGACGGCCGCCGCCCTGGCCGCCTCCGACACCGACCTCGACATGGAGCTGATGCTGCTCGTCGAGCGGACCGAGGAGCTGGCCGGCGCCCGCGGTGCTTCCACCACGGCGTACACCCTGAGGTTCGCGCACGAGGGCGTCGACCTGCTGCTGCGGATCTCGACCGACGGAACCGCCCCTCGCATCGACGGCTGGGTGGTCCCGCCCGCGCCGATCAACGTCATCGTGCTCCGCGACGAGGACACCCTGGCCACGCTCGAGGTCGGCGACACCGGCCGCTTCGAGCTCCTCGACCTGACCCCCGGGATGCTGCGGCTCCGGCTCGAGCCGGCCGACGGCAGCACCCCGTTCATGACGCCCGCCTTCGAGATCTGAGGAGCCAGATGGCAATCCACTACCCGGACCGGCGGAAGCCGTCATCCTCCAGCCGGTGGGCTGGTCCGAAATACCAGATCCGGGTGCTGGACCCCACCACGGCACCCGTGACCGAAACCCAGTCGACCGTGCTGCCGACGGCGTACGTCGGGCCCCGCGTGATCGCGCCGCAGTCCAAGGACATCGACGACGTCCGGAAGCTCCTCGAGTCGTCGGCCGAGCAGCTCGGGTGGTCGGTCAAGCTCGAGGACGAGGACGAACGGACCAAGGGCCTCGACTTCGGTGTCCGCATCTTCACCATCTACGTCGCCGAGAGTCGCGCGGTTCGCCCGCCGGACGGTTTTCTCCTGATCCAGCAGGCGCGAGCCAACACGAGCCATCCGAACTTCGACAAGGCTGTCCAGCTGGGCCTGGACCACGTGCTGCACGCCACGGGCTGGGGCGCCAACCCGTTCCACGACAGCAACCCGTTCCACGACAGCAACCCCTTCCACGACAGCAACCCGTTCCACGACAGCAACCCTGCGACGAGCTACCTGGCCCCCGGCTTCGGCGCCCGGATGCCGGTGAAGGTGGTCATGCCGCCTCCGCACCGCAGGTCGGAGAAGGAGCTGCCGGGCCGGCGCCCGGTGGTCGGCATCCTGGACACCGGATGCGGCAAGCACCCGTGGCTGGATCCCGTCGTCAAGAAGGATGTGAAGCTCGGGACGACCGACATCGGATACACCGACAACGAGACGTTCCCGGACCTCGAGGGCGACCTGAAGGGGCCGCTCGACGGTGTGATCGACACCCTGTCCGGGCATGGCACCTTCATCGCAGGGCTGGTGCACCAAGCCTGCCCGGACGCCGACATCGTGAGCTGGCGAGTGGTGCCGTCCGAGGGGCCCATCGTCGAGACCGACCTGATCGCGACACTGAGCCAGATCAGCACCCTGGCCAAGCAGTACCGCGACAAGACGAGCGAGCAGCCGCTGGACGTGCTGAACCTGTCGATGGGCTACTACCACGAGTCTGCCGATGACATCGTCACCTTCGACCCGATCATGTTCGGGATCCTCAAGGATCTCGCCAGCAACGGCGTGGTCGTGGTGGCATCGGCCGGTAACGACTCGACGACGCGTCCGCTGTACCCGGCGGCCTTCTGCCTCAACGCCGATGTCCTACTGCTGTCGGTCGGGGCCAAGAACCCCAACGGCACGGACGCACTCTTCTCGAACGTCGGTTCGTGGGTCACGGCGTACCGGTCAGGTGCGGCGGTGGTCAGCACGATGCCGACCACGTTCCAGGGTGGGCTCGAGCCGATCGCGCGGACGACGGAGCCGGACTCCGGCAGGCCACGGGAGGCGCTCGACCCCGACGACTTCAGCGCCGGCTTCGGTGTCTGGAGCGGCACCTCGTTCAGCGCTCCCATCGCTGCCGGCGCCGTGGCGACGGCGATGCTGGACCACATGGAGCCGCGTGGCGTCGTGGACAACTGCCCCACGGCCGTCTCGAAGGCGCGCCAGGCTGTGGAGGCCTGCCTCGGCGACGAGCCATGATGAAGGGGTGGTCGTCGGAGCGGAGGAGCTGCACGCCCGTGCGGTGACGGCTCTAAACCGCGGCCGCCTTCCGACGGCTCGTCGCCTTCTCGAACGGGCCCGCGCCGAGGCCGTCAGCGGCGACCTCCGAGCCCGCATCGACGGGAGCCTGGCCTACGTGCTCTTCGAGACCGGCCACCGGACGGAGTCGTTGGAAGTGTGCCGCGAGGCACTGGCGACCGGAGATATGGAGACCCCCACCCGAGGAGTGCTCCTGTGCCAGATCGGCCTCGTCCAGATGCTGCGGGGTGAGGGTGATGACGCCCTCGCGGCCTTCGGCGAGGCCGTTCCGCTCGTCGAGGACCCGCAGGTGCGCGGCCGGGTGCACATCAACCGAGGTGGGGTCTACCTCCAGCGTCACCAGCTGGCCCTCGCCGTGGCCGACTTCACCGCCGCCGAGGGCGCGTACCGCGAGTCGGGGGACACGCTGGGAGCAGCGAAGTCCGCACACAACCTCGGCTACGCCCTGATGCTGGACGGCGACCTCATCGGTGCGTTGCAGACGATGTCGCGCGCGGCGCCGGTCTTCTCCGCCGAGGGTCCGGTCATGGCGGCGACGTCCGACCAGGACCTGGCCGAGGCGCTGTTCGCCGCCGGGCTGGAGGACGAGGGACGAGCGGCGGTAGCGCGGGCGTCGAAGGCCTACGGTGCCCGGCGCCTCTACGCGCGGCGTGGTGAAGCGGAGCTGTCCCTCGCGCGCACCTCGCTCCGGTCCGACCCGCGTGCCGCGCGGAGCGCGGCGCGGAGAGCCAGCCGGCTCTTCGAACAGACGGACTCACCGACCTGGCAGCTCCGTGCCGAGTCGGTCGAGGTCACTGCGGAGCTGCAGCTCGGCGGCGCGGCGCCCGCGATCGTGGAGCGTGCCGATGGGCTCGTGGAGTCGCTCGCCCTGCGAGGGATCAACCACGAGGCCACGGCGCTGCGGTTGCGCACCGCCATGGCGCTGGTGGAGCGGGGCGACGCCTCGGGGACCAGCCGGGTGGCAGCGATCCGGGTCTCGCCGCGCGCGCCCCTCGACGTGCGCCTGATCGCGCGGGAGGTGCGAGCTGCAGCCGCCACGCGCCCGCAGCGAGCCCTGGCCCATCTCCGTGCCGGCCTGGACGAGCTGCACGCGTGGCAGAGCTCGTTCGGGTCCTTGGACCTGCAGACCAACGTGGTCGGTCACGGCGTACAGCTGGCGGTGCGCGGCCTTGCTCTGGCGGTCGAGTCGCGGTCGCACGCGGTGCTCTTCGAGTGGTCGGAACGGGCGCGGATGCTGGCGTCGCGGATCCAGCCGGTGCGGGCGCCCCAAGACCCGCAGACCGCGGCCGACCTGGCCGAGCTGCGGGCCGACCCGGCGCCGGATCGCGAGGCGGAGCTGCGGCGGCAGATCCGGGAGCGGGCGTGGCAGCACAGGGGTTCCGGCGCGGTGGCGGACCCCGTCGCTCTGGTCGAGCTCCAGGCCGGGCTCGGTGCGGACACTGCGCTGGTGGCCCACGTCGTCACCGCGGAGCGCGTGGTCGCGCTGGTGGTCACGTCGGCCGGCACGGCCCGCCACGACCTCGGAGCACGCTCGCGTCTCGACCAGTCACTGGGTGGGATGTTGCCGGACCTCGACATGGCCGCGTCGGAGCTGCCCGACTCGCTGGCCGGGTCGGTGCGGAGCACGCTGGCGCGCCGGCTCGACGCCGTGGCCGCGCTGCTCGTCAGTCCTCTTCTCGACGACCTCGGTGACCGCCGGCTGGTCCTGACACCGTCCGGGCTGCTGGCCGGTGTCCCGTGGACGCTGCTGCCCGGGCTGGTCGGGCGGCCGGTCACCGTCGCCCAGAGCGCCACCTCGTGGCTGGCCCGTTCGGCGACGGCCTTGCGCGCCGGCTCGGCCGGCTTCGTGGCCGGGCCCCGCGTCGTACGCGCGGAGGCGGAGGTGCGTGCTGCCGCGAAGGCCTGGCGTTCGCCCCGAGTGCTCGCAGACGACGACGCCACGGCGGCCGCCGTCTCGGAGCTCGCCGGCCGGGTGGACGTGCTGCACGTCGCCGCCCACGGCCGGCACTCGGCCGAGAACCCGCTGTTCTCCGGTCTCGAGCTGGTCGACGGCACCTGGTTCGGCTACGACATCGACCAGCTCCCCGCCGTACCCGACGTGGTCCTGCTCTCGGCCTGCGAGGTCGGCCGGTCGTCGGTCCGCTGGGGCGAGGAGCTGATCGGCATGTCCGCCGCCTGGCTGCACGCCGGCGCCCGGTGCGTCGTCGCAAGTCCCGCCGCCGTCAACGACGGTGCGGCCCACGACGCCCTGGTCCGGGTGCACCAGGCCCTGGCCGCCGGGGTCGACCCGGCGACGGCGCTCGCAGGGACGGTGTCCGCGGTGACCACGGACGCCGCCCCGGCGCCGTTCCTCTGCTTCGGCTGACGAGCGGTCTCGATCGGCCACGAACTTTCCACAGCCACGACGTATCTGACTTGTGGGAACTCGCTCCTATCCGCTGAAACCTCGTCAGCAGCGATTCCCCCCAGGAGACGAAAATGACCAGCCTGATGTCAGCGTCGACGACCGGCCCGGCTTCCTACGCCGACGAGCGATTCGCCGTGATCAGCGAGCCCCGACCGGGCACCATCGTCGAGGTCGCGCCCGGTAGCCAGCTGGCCGTGCGGTTCCGCCGCGGCATCGGCCCCAGCCGGTGGCACGTGGTCGAGATGCCCGGGCACCTGCTGGTGCTGCCTGTGTCACAAGACGGCGGCCACGAGTTCCAGTTCCTGGTCTTCGGCGCCGACGACGGCACCGTCCCGCTGCGGTTCGAGCGGCGCCACCCCGAGCGCGAGATGGCGCACGAGGTCTGCGAGCTGCTGGTCGTGCCTGTCAGTGACGGCGGTGGACAAACATCCACGTCCGCATCGCCACGAACCGCATGACGGTGACGGCCAGGTTCGCGACCGTCAGGACCGCGACCTCGACGCCGTGGTGGCTGCTGCCCGCGGCGTGGACCACCCAGAGCGCACCGCTGGTGACCGCCAGCCCGATCCCGAACACGAGCAGCCCCTGCGCCTGGTGACGTACGGCGTGCCGGCGGCCCCGGACCCCGAAGGTCAGCCGCCGGTTGGCCTCGGTGTTCCCGAGCGCGGTGAGCAGCAGCGCCAGCGCGTTGGCGGTCCAGGCTCCGGTCCAGCCGCGCAGCAGCAGGTAGAGCACGGCGTACGCGACCGTCGAGGCGATCCCCACCAGCCCGAAGATCGCCACCTGCATGCCCAGCCGGCCGGCGCCGGCATCGGCCGAGGCCCGGCCGAGCCGCTCCGACACCTCGGCCAGCGGGAGCCGGCCGGCGAGCAGGTTGCGGCCGAGCCGGGCAATGCCGCGGACGTCGTCGTACGCCGTCCGCACCAGGTCGACCCGGCTGTCCGGGTCGTCGACCCAGTCCACCGGCACCTCGTGGATCCGCAGCCCGGCGCGCTCGGCGAGCACCAGCAGCTCGGTGTCGAAGAACCACGCGTCGTCCTCGACCAGCGGCAGCACCTCACGCGCCACGTCCCGCCGGATCGCCTTGAAACCGCACTGCGCGTCGGTGAACCGGGTGCGCAGGGCGCCGCGCACGAGCAGGTTGTAGCCGCGTGAGATCACCTCGCGCCTCGGCCCGCGGACGACGCGGGAGTCGTGCCGGAGCCGGCTGCCGATGGCCAGGTCGGAGTGACCGGAGATCAGCGGGGCGACCAGCGGAAGGAGCGCGTTGAGGTCGGTGGACAGGTCGACGTCCATGTAGACGAGCACATCCGCGTCGGAGTCGGCCCACACCTTCTTCAGTGCCCGGCCGCGGCCCTTCTCGGCCAGGTGGACGACGTGGACGTCGGCGTAGGTGTGGGCGAGCCGGCGGGCCAGGACCGCCGTACCGTCGGTGCTCGCGTTGTCGGCGATGGTGACCCGGTGGCTCCACGGCAGCCTGGCCAGCTGCTCCCGCACCCGGAGCACCGACGCCTCGAGGTCGGCCGCCTCGTTGTAGACGGGGATGACCACGTCGAGGGTCGTGGTCGCCGCCTCGGCCCCGACGGCCGGCTGGTCGTACGCCGGGGCGCCCTCTTTCGTGGGGTGGTTCATGCCGTCGTTGCTGTGGTGAGGTCGTAGATCGTCACGCCGTCGACCGTGGTCGCGGTGAAGTTCGCCTCGACCCAGCTCGCGATGTCGCTGCTGTCGCTGCTCCCGCCCATCTGGCCGCCGCCGAACCCGCCGCCGTCCGCGATGAAGTAGTGGATGTCGCCGGCCGCGACGTAGGCCTGGAACTGTGCCAGTGTCGGCGAGGGGTCGGAGCCGTTGAAGCCGCCGATCGGCAGCACCGGCTCCTCGCTCGCCAGCTGGTAGCCGGAGGCCGAGTTGGAGCCCACCGCGGCCGCCACCCACGTGTACTGGCCGGCGTCCGCCTGGAGCAGCTCGGTGATCGCGTCGGTGGGCTGGCTGCCGTTGAGCAGGCCGCCCGCGCCGCCTGCACCGGTCGGTCCGCCGGCGCCCTGCTGTTGGGTGGTCGGTGGCCTGCCCGTGGGCAGTGCTCCGCCAGGCCCGCCGCCGCCGGGGCCGCCGCCGAACCCCGCGGCGGTCGCCGGACCGGCGCTGGGGATCGAGCCGGTGTGGGGGGTTGCTGCGGTCTCCACGGCGTACGCCGCCGGGCCGGCCAGCGAGACCACCAGGGCCGCTGCGCCGATGCCGGCCGCGATCCGGTGCGGGAGCCGGCCGAGGCCGGCCACGGCGAGGGCGATGACCAGCCCGGCGACCAGCACCACCCACCGCAGCCACGGCAGGAAGTCGGCCGTCCGGCCGAGCAGGAAGAAGCTCAGCACGGTCGTCATCGACACCGTCGCGCTGGCCACGCCCGAGGCGAGCAGCGATGCGCGGTGCTGCCAGAGCAGCCAGGCGCCGGTGCCGACCAGTGCGCCGATCGCGGGCGCCAGCGCGACCGTGTAGTACGCGTGGAAGATCCCGGCCATGAAGCTGAACGTCGCCGCGGTGACGAGCAGCCACCCACCCCAGATCACCAGGCTCGCCCGTACCCTGCTGTAGGTCTCTCCCGTCCGCTTCGCCCGGCGGGTGATCCAGAGGCCGACGACCAGGAGGAGCAGCGCCGTCGGCAGCAGCCAGCCGACCTGGCCGCCGATCTCGTTGTTCATGAGCCGGCCCACGCCGGTCGCGCCCCACCTGCCGCCGGTGGTGTTTGCGCCACCCCCGACCGAGCCGACCTCGTCACCGGTCAGCCGGCCGAAGCCGTTGTAGCCGAGGGTCAGCTCGAGGATCGAGTTGTCCTGGCTGCCGCCGATGTAGGGCCGGCTGCCGGCGGGCCACAACGACACGATCGCCACCCACCAGCCGGCCGAGGCGACCATCGCGCCCAGCCCGACCATCAGGTGGCCGAGCCGCTTGAGGAGCGTGGTGTGCGCGAACAGCAGGTAGACCAGGCCGAGCGCCGGGATGACCAGGAAGGCCTGCAGCATCTTGGTCAGGAACGCGAGCCCGACCAATGTGCCTGCCAGCGCCAGCCACCGCACCGGATGCCTGACGGACTCGACCGCGCGCAGCGTGGCGTAGGCCGATCCGACCAGCAGCACCGTGAGCAGCGCGTCCGGGTTGTTGAACCGGAACATCAGCACCGCCACCGGTGTGGTCGCCAGCACCAGGCCGGCGATCAGCCCGGCCGCCGCCGAGCCCGTCGTACGCCGCACGGTGGCGTACAGCAGCCCGACCGCCGCCACCCCCTCCAGCGCCTGCGGCACCAGCAGGCTCCAGGACGAGAGTCCGAAGATCCGGACGGAGAGATCCATCGGCCACAGCGCGAGTGGCGTCTTGTCCACCGTGATGGAGTTCGCGGCGTCGGAGGAGCCGAAGAAGAACGCCTCCCACGACTGCGACCCGGCCTGCGCCGCCGCCGAGTAGAAGGTGTTCGCCCAGCCGGACGCGCCGAGACCCCACAGGTAGAGGACGCCGGTGGCCAGCAGAAGCCCGACCAGCGCGGGCCGCTCCCAGCGGGCGCGACCCTCGTCGAGCGAGGTGGTCGGGTCGGGTGCCGGGCCGGCTGGGGCGGGCGCTGGTCGGGCAGCAGTGAGGAGGCTCATGCCGCCCACCGTCGGGCCGCGACATACGCCACTGGTGTGGCAGGTCTGTGCCCTGCCTGTGAAGGCTCAGCAGGTTGTGTCGGAATACCCGGGTACCCGGGTATCCCTGACGCGTTGGGGTGTAGCAACACCCCAACGGGGCCAGAACACCCGGGTACCCGGGTATTCCTGACCCGGGATCAGAGCCGGTCGCGGAGCCAGGCGAAGTCGGCGAGGTGCTCCTGGGCGCCACCCGGTGTCTCGCAGACCACCGGCGCGTCGGCGTCGCGCACGACCGCCGCGAGCAGATCGGGGTCGATCTGGCCGGCGCCGAAGTTGGCATGCCGGTCGGCGCCGGAGTCGAACTCGTCGCGGCTGTCGTTGCAGTGCACGAGGTCGATGCGCCCGGTGATGGACCGGATGTCGTCGACCGCGCTCGCGAGCGGGATGCCACCGGCGTGGGCGTGGCAGGTGTCGAGGCAGAAGCCGACCCGATCGGCGCCCTCGGCCGCGGAGATCGCGTCGAAGACGCCCTTGATCCGGTCGAGGTGGCGGGCCATCGCGTTGTCGCCGCCGGCGGTGTTCTCGAT
>JAWWPK010000591.1:0-4876 GCA_033854925.1 Nocardioidaceae bacterium
CAGGGGCCACGCCTGCGGGTTGCTGCATTTCGACCCACGATCGCCCCAGGGCGCAGGTGCCGGGTATCTTGAGGCAGTGACCGGGCTCGGCGTCGGAGACGACGCCGTCACGGCGCGGCCTCGCGCCGAGGTGGCAGCTGATCCCGTGGCCCGGACGGCCGACGCCGCCCTCGACGCTGTCGTGGTCGTGCTGGCCACCTGGACCGTCGTCTACCACGTGTGCCTGCTCTCCGGGATCGGCGCCACCCCGGCGCTCGTCGCGGAGGGGGTGCTCCTTGTCGGTGCCGCCTGGATGGGGCGTGGTTCGGTACGGCGGACGCAGTCCGACGGCTGTCCCGCACCCGCGGCACGGTCGGTCCGGGTCGAGCGCAGCTGGACGCGCGGCCCGACGGTCTGGACCCTCGCCTCTGCTGCGATCGCAGCCACCGCGATGGCGCTCCGCGGGCCCTGGGTACTCGTGTGGGTGCCGTGGCTCGTGGCCGGCCTGACCGGGTCGTTCGCGGCCGTGTCGTGTCTGCGCGGGCTGCCCTCACTTTCCGCAGGCGCGCCGGCGCCGCCGAGTCGAGGGGGCGCGGGGTTCGTTCTCGTGGCCGCGACGGGATGCGCCGCCTTCTCGCTCGTCGCGATGCGCCCCAACCCCGACGACCTGTTCTACGTCAACGTCTCCCAGTGGGTGGCCGAGCACGGGACTTTCCCGGTCCGCGACACGCTGTTCAGCGATCTCCGTTACCCCATGGCCAACTGGCCGCCGACGGCGTCCTACGACGCGCTCACCGGCGCCGTCGCTCACCTGCTGGGCACCCCCGCGGGCACCATCACCTACCTCGTCGTTCCGCCGTTGGCCTCCTTCCTGGCAGTGCTCGCGCTCTGGCGGCTGCTTCGTGCCTGGCGCACGCCGCTGGTCAGCGTCGCCATGGCGGCGGCCCTGCTCTTCCTGCTGTTCGACGGGACCTCGTCGTACGGCTCGCCCGGGAACCTCTTTGTCACCCGGCTCTGGCAGGGCAAGGTCATCCTGCTGTGCGTTCTTGTCCCGGTCCTCCTCGTCCACGCTCTTCGGTTCGTCGAGCGGCCTTCCCGCGCCCGCGCCGGGTGGCTGTTCGGATGCGGTGTCGCTGCGGTGGCCCTGTCGACCACCGCCATCTTTCTGGTCCCGATCCTGGCCGTGGCGGCCACGGCACCCCTGCTGGTGCGCTCCCCGAGAACGGCCGTGGCCGGCTTCGCCGCGCTCTCGGCCTACCCCGTCGGCGTCGGTGTGGTGACGCTGCTGACGGGAGGGAGGTCTGCTGACGACTTCGGCGGACGCCGGCTCTACCGGTTCGACGGCTCGTGGATCGGGCACGAGGTGTTCCTCGATGGCCTGATCGCTTTCGTCGCTGTGGCGGCGGTCCTGCTCGGCTGCCTCGTGCTGCCGCATCCGCCCGCCCGGCTGACCAGTGCCCTCGCGGTCATGTTCACCGGCCTCGTCTTCGTGCCTGGCTCAACGCGCCTCGCCTACGATCTGACCGGGCTCGGCCCGACACTCTGGCGGGTCACGTGGGCCTGCACGGTCGCAGGGCTGGTGGGTGTCCTGGCGTCCTGGGTGGTGTCCCGGTGGGGTGCCCGGTGGGCTCGCCGTGACTGGCGCCGGTGGCTGGGGCTCGTCGCCGCGAGTCTCGCGGTCGCCCTGCTCGCGGCGTTCGGCTCGCCGATCTGGGCAGGTGACACGAGCACCCGCCTCGTTCGGCCGTTCCACTGGCAACGCGGCGACGAGTCGCGGGCGATCGTCGCCTGGATGCTCGCGCACTCCTCGCCCGGAGACATCGTGCTGGCCCCCGATGGGCTCTCCGTGACCGTCGCCGTGACCACAACGCGGGTGAAGACGGTGGCTCCCCGCGACTACTACCTCGACTATCTGAGCGACGACCCGACCTTCGACTACGCCGACCGGCTCACCCTCGACCACCTGGTCAACCGGGTCGGGGGGTGGTCGGCTGGTGCCGTTCCCCCGGCCTTGAGCTCGCTCGGGGTCCGCATCGCCTGCGTCTTCCGGGACGACCACGTGGCGGCCGGCCTCCTGCGGGCGGCGGGGTTCAGCCCAGCGCACAGCACGGCCACGTATCGCTGCTTCCTGGCATGAATGAGTTGGCCGGTTCGAGGTACCGCTATGGGAGCCGCTGACACCGGCCGGACACATGCCTGTCGGGGATGTGTTCAGGAACCTGACAGGCGCGCGTGGGACGGTGTCGGTGACTCCAGCGGGAGCGACGATCGCACCCGGTGCCGATCTCGACACGAGTGGGTGACTCCGAATGCGGATCTTGGTCTTGGGTGGTGACGGCTACCTCGGGTGGCCGACTGCGATGTACCTGTCGTCGAGGGGCCACGACGTGGCCGTTCTGGACAACGCCGTTCGGCGTCAGTACGACGCGGAGCTGGGCTCCGGGAGCCTGGTGCCGATCCGCTCCCTGCGGACGCGCGTCAAGGCGTGGCGGGAGGTCACCGGGGCTGAGATCCCGGTCTTCCACGGCGACCTGTGCGACGCCGACTTCACCTATGACGCGATCCGGTCCTTTCGGCCCGATGCGATCGTCCACTATGCCGAGCAGCGCGCCGCGCCGTACTCGATGATCGACCGCAAGCATGCGGTCTACACCCAGCAGAACAACGTCGTCGGCACGCTCAACGTGATGTACGCCGTCGGCGAGCTGGACAGGGACATCCACATCGTCAAGCTCGGCACGATGGGGGAGTACGGCCAGCCGAACATCGACATCGAGGAGGGCTGGCTGGAGGTCGAGCACAAGGGCCGCAAGGACCGGGTCCTGTTCCCGAAGAAGCCCGGCAGCTTCTACCACCTCTCCAAGGTCCACGACAGCCACAACCTCGAGTTCGGCTGCCGCATCTGGGGCCTGCGCGTCACCGACCTCAACCAGGGCGTGGTCTACGGCCAGCAGACCGAGCAGACCGTGCTCGACCCACGGCTCGAGACCAGGCTCGACTACGACGCCGTCTTCGGCACCGTGCTCAACAGGTTCGCCATCCAGGCCGTGCTCGGCCTGCCGCTGTCGGTGTACGGCGGGGGCTCCCAGACGCGTGCCTTCCTCGACATCCGCGACACCGTGCGTTGCATCGAACTGGCGTGCGAGAACCCTGCGGATGGCGGTGAGTTCCGGGTCTTCAACCAGGCCACCGAGCAGTTCTCGCTGGACGAGCTCGCGAAGCTGGTCGCCAACTCCTACCCCGGCGGGGCCGACGTGGAGCACGTCGACAACCCTCGAGTCGAGATCGAGAACCACTACTACAGGTTCGTGCACACGGCGCTCGAGTCGCTCGGGCTCCAGCCGCACCTTCTCGGCGACACGCTGCTCACCTCGATGTACGGCATCATCGAGAGGCACCAGGACCGGGTCGACCTCGACCTGCTGGCGCCGACGGTGCAGTGGCGCGAGGCCCGCGACAGTCAGTCGGTCTGAGCCGCCGATGAGGATCCTGGTCACCGGAGGTGCTGGCTTCATCGGGCGTCACGTCGTCGCGCAGCTCCGCTCGCGCGGTCACGAGGTCCGGGTCGTGGACAAGCGGGACGCCAGCATCGTTGACGTCGTCGGCGACCTCCGTCGGGAGTCGGTCCGGGACGCAGCTTTGACCGGGGACCTCGACGCCGTCATCCACCTCGCCGCCGAGACGTCCGTGCTCGGCTCGATGGAGCGCCCCGTGCTGGTCCACGAGGTCAACGTCGACGTGACGGCTGGCCTGCTCGAGCTGGCTCGCCGGCGCGCGGTCCCGGCGTTCGTGCTGGCCTCCACCAACGCTGCGGTGGGTCTTCACGACGGCACCATGACCGAGTCGGCCACGCTCCACCCGCTCACGCCGTACGGCGCGACGAAGGCGGCGGCGGAGATGCTCTGCTCGGGCTATTCGGGAGCCTATGGGCTGCGAACCCCGATCCTCCGCCTGGGCAACGTCTACGGCCCGGGGATGGTCGAGAAGGACAGCCTGGTGCCCCGGTTGTTCCGTGCGGCCGCGGAGGGACCCGGCAGCGCGGGCATCGAGATCTACGGCGATGGACTCCAGATCCGCGACCTGATCCACGTCACCGACGTGGCGCGCGCATTTGCGATGGGCGCCGAGGGTTGGCCGACGGGCCCGGTGATCGTCGGCAGCGGTACGTCGCACGACGTGCTCGACGTCGTGGCGGCCGCGCGCGAGGTCTCGGGTGCCGCCATCCCGGCCAGGCACGTCGACCCCAAGCCCGGCGAGATGCGGGCCGTGGTCCTCGACACCGGCCGCGCCCGCTCCCTGGGGTGGGAACCGACCGTGTCGCTGATTGACGGAATGCGCACCGCGTGGGCTGACTTCGCTCCCGCCGCGACCTGATCCGTGGCCTCCCTCCTCGGCTGCCTGCTGGGGGCCGCGACCGCGATCGTGACGTTGCGCCGGTGGGACGTGTGGCGTTGGCTCACGGTGGTCGCGGCGGCCCCTGTGGTCCTGGGTGGGCTCCTGGAGGTGCTGGACCCGGGCTCGGTGGTGGTGGCGCTCCTCGTCGGGTCCGCACTGACCGTGGCCCTGTGGCGGGCCAGGCCGATGCGGACGGCTCTGGTCGGCGCCGGGGCGCTCTTGGCCGGGGCCATCGGGGTCCACTACGCGGCGGGCGGCTCGTCCTCGCCGGAGGCGCTCGTGCTCGCGGCCCCCGGCGCGCTGCTGGCCCTGCTTGCCGCAGCGGGACTCGGACGAGCGGCCGGCACTCCGGCCCTGCGGCTGGCCTGCCTCCTCGCCGTCCTGGCCCCCGCACTCGCCGTTGCCGCCACGGCCGGCGACACCGGCGCGGCGCTCCAGACCGGTCCCGCCGGGGCCCTGGGTCTCACTGCGCTGCTGCGCGGTGGCCGCGGGCGGGCCAGCC
>JAWWPK010000592.1:0-4479 GCA_033854925.1 Nocardioidaceae bacterium
CGGCCACACCAACCGCGACGGCATCATGATCTGCCCCTGCCACCACACCCGAGCCCACGACACCCGCTACACCATGACCAAGCTCCCCACCGGCAAGTACAGCTTCCACCGGCGGACGTAAGACGTAAGTCGTGAACACTGACTCAAGCGGCGTGATGCAGGCGTGCCCACCACCCGTGCCAGCTGCGGCGAGCCGGCACCGTGAATGCTGAGTCCGACCGCGCGCAGATGACGCAGCCAGGTCGTCCGCATCCCGAAGACTCCCTCACCGTCATCAGCTGGAGCGCCCGATCCGTGTACTCGTCCACGAGTCGCCAGACGACGTCCATCCGGTCCTCGCCGACCGCGGCGTTGACTTCCCAGGCATAGGCGTCGTGCAGCTCACGCAACAAGTCGGTGTCACCCATCGCGCACCTCCGACCTCTGCCGCCTGGTCGCGTGCTGCCGGGTCTGGTCGCCGTGACCAACTCTTCGAGAAGGACTTCGAGTCTGCCTGGAAAGTGGCGACGCCGCTACCCGGTTCCAGAGCGAGTCATGGGTGCTCCTCCCGTCATCCGGACCGCAGTCCGATTCATCGCCGCAACGACGTAGCCTCGAGTTCCTGCATGCGACCGAACGCCCAGGCTGAGGAGCGACCCCCCATGAAGATCCGCACGATTCCTCCACGACTGGCAACCGGCGCCTTCGTCCTACATGCCGGACTCGGAAAGTGGGGCGGAAGCGCGGAACAGGCCGCCGGTGTCCACGGCATGGCGGCGGCAGCGATCCCACCGCTCAAGGCGTTCAGTGCACCGACCTTCCTGCGGGTGCTCTCGGCCGGGGAGATCGCCACCGGCGCGCTACTCCTTGCGCCGTTCGTGTCGAACCGGACAGCAGGTCTCGCCCTGACCGCGTTCTCCGGCGGGCTGATGACGCTGTACGCCCGTACGCCGTCGATGCGCAAGCCCGGCAGCATCTGGCCGAGCCAGCAGGGCATGGCCGTGTCCAAGGACATCTGGATGCTCGGCATCGGGCTCGGGCTACTGCTCGATGACGGGAAGCCTCGCTCCTCCGACTGACTCGCTGACGGCCAACCGTCTCAGCGTCAGCCCTCCAGAACCACGACCGCCGACGCGATACCCGCGTCGTGGGAGAGGGAAAGGTGGACCGTGACGGCCCCGAGCTCGTCGGCACGGGCCCGCACGGTGCCGCGAAGCTCGAGCAGCGGCCGCCCCGAGGACTCCGAGACGACCTCGGCGTCGTGCCAGGACAGGTTGCCGGGGGCACCGAGGGCCTTGGCGAGTGCTTCCTTGGCGGCGAAGCGGGCGGCGAGGGACGCGAGCGCCCGCTCGCGCTCGAGCGGCGTGAACAGCCGCTCGGCGAGATGCGGGGTCCGCGCGAGCGAGTGCCCGAACCGCTCGATGTCGACCACGTCGATGCCGACGCCGATGATGGCCATGACCGCTACTCGACGGTGACGGACTTGGCGAGGTTGCGCGGCTGGTCGACGTCGTGGCCCATCACCGTGGCCAGCTCGCACGCGAACAGCTGCAGCGGCACCACCGCGACCAGCGGCTGCAGGAGCACCGGGACGGCCGGGAGCCGGATCAGGTGGTCGGCGTACGGCACGATCCGCTCGTCGCCCTCCTCTGCCAGGCAGATTGTGAGGGCCCCGCGGGCGCGGACCTCCTGGATGCCGCTGAGCATCTTGTCGTGGAGCTGGTCGCGGCCGCGGGGAGGTACGACGCAGAACACAGGGACGCCCTCCTCGATCAGCGCGATCGGTCCGTGCTTGAGCTCGCCGGCGGCGAACCCCTCGGCGTGCAGGTAGGCGAGCTCCTTGAGCTTCAGCGCGCCTTCGAGCGCCACGGGGTAGCCGGCGTGCCGGCCCACGAACAGCACCGACGGCGCACCGAGCAGCGAGCGCGCCAGGGCGTAGACCGAGTCCGCGGACTCCAACACGGTCTCGATCTGGGACGGGATCGCCTCGAGCTGGGTCATCACCTGCGTGATCTCGTCGCCGAACCGGGTCCCCTTCACCTGGGCCAGGTAGAGCGCCAGCAGGTAGCAGGCGACCAGCTGGGTCAGGAAACCCTTGGTCGACGCGACCCCGATCTCCGGTCCCGCGTGCATGTAGATGACGGCGTCGGACTCACGCGGGATGGTCGAGCCGTTGGTGTTGCAGATCGCGAGCACCTTGGAGCGCTGGGTCCGCGCGTGCCGGATCGCCTGCAGCGTGTCCGCGGTCTCGCCGGACTGCGAGATCGCCACCACCAGCGTCGAGTAGTCGAGGATCGGGTCTCGGTAGCGGAACTCCGAGGACAGCTCCACCTCGACCGGCACCCGGGTCCAGTGCTCGATGGCGTACTTGGCGACCATCCCGGCGTAGAACGACGTCCCGCACGCGATGATGATGATCTTGTCGATGTCGCGGAGCTCCTGGTCCGAGAGCCGCATCTCGTCGAGCTGCAGCAGCCCCTGGGCGGTACGCCGCCCGAGCAGCGAGTCCGCGACCGCGCGCGGCTGCTCGAAGATCTCCTTGCGCATGAACCAGTCGTGGCCCTCCTTCTCGGCCGACGACAGGTCCCAGTCGACGTGGTAGCGCCGCCCCTCCTGCGCCCGGCCGAAGAAGTCAGTGATCGTCACGCCCGAGCGGGTGATCGTGACGACCTGGTCCTGGCCCAGCTCGAGGGCGTCCCGCGTGTAGTCGATGAACGCCGCCACGTCGGAGCCGAGGAAGTTCTCGCCCTCGCCGAGCCCGACCACCAGTGGCGAGTTGCGCCGCGCCGCGACCACTCGCGACGGGTCGAGAGCGTCCACGGCGACGAGGGTGAACGCGCCCTCGAGCTGCTGGCAGACCCGCTGCATCGCCACGGTCAGGTCGATGTCCGACTCCAGCTGCAGCTCGAGCAGCTGCGCGGCCACCTCGGTGTCGGTCTCGGAGAGCAGGGTGTGGTCGTCGGCCTCGAGCCGGGCGCGCAGCTCGGCGAAGTTCTCGATGATCCCGTTGTGCACCAGCGCCACCCGCCCCGCGTAGCCGACGTGCGGGTGCGCGTTGACGTCGTTCGGCGCTCCGTGGGTCGCCCAGCGGGTGTGCCCGACGCCCGTCGTCGACGGCGGGAGCGGCGTGTCGGCCATCGCCTTCTCGAGGTTCGCGAGCTTGCCGGCCTTCTTCGAGACCGCCAGCTTGGCATCGGCCACGACCGCGATCCCGGCGGAGTCGTAGCCGCGGTACTCCAGCCGCCGCAGACCGTCGAGTACGACGTCCTGGGCCTGCCTTTCCCCGACGTACCCGACGATCCCGCACATGGGCCGCGAGTCTATCGAGCCCGGGGTCACCCACCCGACAGGCGCGGTGGCTGACAGAATCCCCGCCATGCCCAACGGGAACCACGACAGTGGTCACGAATCCCGGGAGGCATCTCCTTACACCGAGCTCGACCGCTCCGCCTGGGCCGCGCTCGCCAGCGAGGTGGAGGACCCGCTCACCGAGGACGAGATCTCGGCGCTCCGGGGGCTCGGCGACCAGCTCGACCTCGAGGAGGTCCGCGACGTCTACCTCCCGATCAGCCGGCTCCTGAGCCTGTACGTCGAGGCCGCGGGCCAGCTCCACCGCGAGCAGGAGGAGTTCCTCCACCAGGCCACACCTCCGCGGACGCCGTTCGTCATCGGCCTCGCCGGCTCCGTCGCCGTCGGCAAGTCCACCACCGCGCGGGTCCTGCAGCACCTGCTGGCGCACTGGCCCGAGCACCCGAACGTCGCGCTGGTCACCACGGACGGCTTCCTCCACCCCAACGCCGTGCTGGAGCGGCGCGGGCTGCTGCAGCGCAAGGGGTTCCCGGAGTCCTACGACCGCCGGGCGCTGCTCCGGTTCGTCGTCGACATCAAGTCCGGCAAGGACGAGGTCGAGGCTCCGGTCTACGACCACCTCACCTACGACGTCGTGGCCGAGAAGGTGCACATCAAGCACCCCGACATCGTGATCATCGAGGGCCTCAACGTCCTCCAGCCGGCCCGGGTCCGCGACGACGGCCGCACCGGCCTGGCGGTCAGCGACTTCTTCGACTTCTCGGTGTACGTCGACGCCAAGACCACTGACATCCGCGACTGGTACGTCTCCCGGTTCCTCCGCCTGCGCGAGACCGCCTTCCGCGACCCGCAGTCCTACTTCGCGCGCTACGCCTCGCTCTCGCAGGAGGAGGCGGTCGCCGAGGCGATGCGGATCTGGGACGCCATCAACGGCCCCAACCTCGCCCAGAACATCCTGCCCACCCGCTCCCGCGCCACCCTGGTGCTGCGCAAGGACGCCGACCACTCAGTGCGCTACGTGCGGCTCCGGAAGATCTAGATGGTTGGGTTGCTGGGCCTACGCTCGTGGCACCGTGAGGAGTCGGGCCCGGGGCTGGCGCCCCGGGGCTGGGGCGGCGCGTCGCGGGCAGTACCTACCGCCCCCATTGCGTAGCGCTACCCGCGCCGCGGCCAAGCCCCTTGATGCCTCCG
>JAWWPK010000593.1:0-5669 GCA_033854925.1 Nocardioidaceae bacterium
CTGACCGACCGCGAGTCGGAGATCCTCGCCCTGATCACCCAGGGCAAGAGCAACGCCGACATCGCCGGGCTGACCTATCTCAGCCCCAACACCGTGAAGTCCTACGTCCGCAACCTGTATCGCAAGATCGCCGTGGACAGCCGTACTCAGGCTGTGCTCTGGGGGATAGGACACGGCTTCCATCCCGACCACGACCGCATCGAGCACTGGAAGGGAGGACCCTGAGTGGCGGTCGGACGGGGGCGTGGGTCATCGCGTCTTGCGCGATCCTCGACGTGGCGGGGAAGCGGTTCGGCGTACGGCTGTCCCTGAAGGCGCCTCTGATCTAGCGGACGTCACGCGCGCTCGACTCAGGCGTATCGAGGAGATCACGGATCCAGTCACTTGTTGCCGCGTCCGCAACGGAATTGCCGTTCGCATCGACGTCGGTGGAACTCCCCCCGTGTTCCAGCAGGAGGGCAATGATGAGGCGCTGTTCGCGTTTGCAGGCGTCTGAGCCGGAGTTGCTCTTGCCGGTGTTCCGAACCGCGAGATGCAGCGGAGTCGAACCGCTCTTGTTTGTCAGCCGCGGATCGGCCCCGTTGTCGATGAGGGCGCTGGCCGCCGCCGAGCAACGGTTCCGAACGGCTCGATGAATCGGAGCCACGCCGCTGTTGTCCAACAAGTTGGGATCCGCGCCGCCGGCGATCAGGTAGCAGATCACGTCACGTTGCGCGACGGGGTCCCAGTGTCCTGTGTCGGGACCTCCGTCGGCGGCGTAGTGAAGGGGTTCGGCTCCCCGTCGGTTGCGGGCGCGCACTTCGGCGCCCCTCGCGACGAGCAGCTCGGCGACTTCTTGTTGATACGCGGCCGATGCCAGGTGAAGTGCGGTGTCACCGGCATAGACGTAGTGCCGGATCGCATCAAGGAAGAACGTCTCGGCATCCTGGCGGCTCGCCCCGATGCGAATCGCACGGTTTGCCAAAATGGGCGATGAGTCGAGCCATTGCGCGGTCGCAGCGCGATCACGTGAAGCGATCGCACCGAAGAGCCCCAGCAGAGCACGGTCGTCGGACCCATCTCCCGAACCGTGTTGCGTGGTCACCCCCAGAGCGTGCCGCATCGGAACTCGGGGAACCAGCGCTGGACACGGGGCCTGGCCGCCATCTCGCGTCGGAATGACTCACGCCCGCGATGGCCTGGCTCGCGGTGACGAAGGTCGGACTGACTATGTGATCCGCTCGAAGACCATCGTCGCCTGTATCCGGTCACCGCCACCAAGGCCCTTGCTGCCAGACGAGGCTGTGGTGATGGTGTGAAGTCGGTACCCGAGCGAAGCCTGAGCATTGAGCGCTTTCTCCAACTCAGTGAGGTTGCCTGACCCAGTACCCCACAGTTTCTCCTTGAGGATGACCTGAAGAACCACATAGCTCGCGCCTTGCGCTGCGGGACGTGGCTGGGCTGCAGCAACCGCGTCTTCCTCGATTCTGCGGACAGCTCCAGCTATGCCGCCGCCTGCAGGTGGCTGCTGGTACTGGTCGGTCCAGATCTGGCCGTCCCACCAGCGTTTCGTCCCGGTCCCAGAACCGTCGTCGTACCAGCCCGCTTGAGTCTCAGTCACGGTCTACTCCTCCACCAGCCTGCGTGCATGCGGGCCGTCACGCTAGGTCCGAAAGGCTCGACGCGTCGGTGAAGTGACCCAGCGGTCAGCCCGAGAGGTCAGGTGCACAACAAGCAGATTCGTGCGGATCCGCCCGCGCCGTCTTCGGCACCCGCTTGCCCGATCCCTGAGAAACATTCCTTTGAAGAAGTCTCGGCATCCCCTGTGGAGTAGCCGCTTTCGAGCCCCAGGACTGTCGGTGGTCACCTCTAGCGTTTGGCTCATGAACGACGACCTGTCCGACCTCGACGCAGCCGGTTTGTTGGCTGCTTCGTCGGGTGCGGTGCGGGCTCGTCGGTTGGCCGAGGTGCGTGACCTGCAAGTGCTGGCGCAGTGGGCCGCGGTCCATTCGGGTGACCCGGTCCATGAGCGGGATGTGCTGGTGCAGCTCGGTGGCGAGGGGACGCCACCGGTGCAGGACTTCAGCCTGGGTGAGATCGCGCTGGCCCGGGGCACCGGGGTGACCGCGACCATGAACGCCACCGCGGACACCCTGGACCTGATCTACCGGCTGCCGCAGACCTGGGCGGAATGTGTGGCGGGCGCTGCCGACCTGTACGTGGCTCGTCGGGTGGCGAAGCTGTCGCGTCATCTGCCGGCCGACCGGGTCGCGGTGGTCGACCGGGCGGTGGCGGCGATCATCGCCACCGACTCTGGTGGCCGGGTGCTCGCGGTCGCGGAGGCCAAGATCATCGCGGCCGACCCCGGCCTGCACCAGGAGCGGGTCCAGGCCGAGCGCCGCAAGCGTTACGTGTCCTCGGGACGCACCGACGAGTTCGGGCTCCGAACCGTGATCGCCCGCGTCGAGGCCGGTGACGCGGTCTGGGTCGAGGCCATCGTGGCCCGGGTCGCCGAGATCCTGGCGCCGCGCCACCCCGAGGCCACCGCGGACGAGGTCCGGTCGATCGCGTTCGGGTGGCTGGCCCGCCCCGCCGAGCTCCTCGCGCTACTGCTCGAACACCGCGACCCGCAAGAAGAACTCGAACTGGAGCCCAGCCGGGCGACCGCGTTCCCGGCCGACCTGCTCGACGCCCTCCGCGAGGTCGACCTGGCGCCGCTCGCCCCCAAGGCGGTGCTCTACGTCCACCTCCACGAAGCCGCCGTCCAGGGTGACCGGGGTGCCGGCGGCATCGCCCGGGTCGAGGGCCTGGGCCCGGTCACCCTGACCGGACTCCAGACCTTGCTGGCCCGCACCCACCTGACCATCAAACCGGTGCTGGACCTGGCCGACCGGGTCCGCACCACCGCCTACGAGCACCCCGAGTCGCTCAAGGAACGGGTCCACCTGACCACCGGCGGGGACTACTGGCCCTACGCCACCTCCACCAACCGCCGCGTCGACTACGACCACCCCACCCCCTACGACGACACCGGCCCACCGGGCCAGACCGGCACCCACAACTCCGGCCCCCTGGGCCGGCGACATCACCGCTGGAAGACCCACGCCGGCTACTCCGCCAGACAGTGCGGCCAGGGCCGCTACGTCTGGCTGACCCCCCACAGCCTCGCCTTCCTGGTCGACCACCGCGGCACCCGCCCGATCAGCGCCAAGCACGCCCAGATGATCCTCGACGCCCCACCCGGCGTCGACATCTACCCAGGGGTGCGGTTGAAGCTCGCCTGAGCGGGCGTGCCTAGGGTGGCGAGGTGCCGATCCCGGACTTCGTCGTCGACCTGCGCAGCCTGGTCGGCCACACCCAGCTGTGGCTGCCCGGTGTGACCGCCGTGATCCGTCGCGGCGAGGAGATCCTGCTCGTCCAGCGGGCCGACAACCACGAGTGGACGCCGATCACCGGGATCGTCGACCCAGGCGAGGAGCCGGCCGTGTGTGCCGCCCGGGAGGCGCTCGAGGAGGCCGGAGTCGAGATCCGGGTGGACCGGCTGGCCATGACCAGCGTGGGCGACGAGGTCGCCTACGCGAACGGCGACCGGGCTCGCTACCTAGACCTCACGTTCGCCTGCACCTGGATGTCGGGTGAGGCGCACGTCGCGGACGACGAGTCCATCGATGTGCGCTGGTGCCCCGTCACGGACCTGCCGCCGATGGGCGCATGGATGACCGAGCGGATCGAAGCGGCCCTGTCCGAGGAGGTTGCGGCGCGCTTCCGGAACTAGAGCTGCGTGCGCAGGGTCACCGTGTGCGGACCGAACCCGTGCCTCTCGTAGAGCTGGATGGCGCTCGGGTTGGCGGCGAAGGCCGTCACGACGGCGTACGGCGCCCCGCGCTCGCGAGCCCAGTCCAGGAACGAGTCGACGAGCAACCCGCCCACCCCTGCGCCGCGGTGGTCCGGCAGCACCCACAGGCTGTTGAGCCGCGCCTCGCGCAGGCGCACGAACGGCGTGAGCTCCGGGAACGAGCCCACCAGCCCACCGGCCAGTGCGCCATCGACCTCGGCGAGGACCCCGACCCGGTCCGGGTCGTTGACGAGCGACTCGAACGACTCCCGGCCGTGCTGGACCGGCCAGTCGGTGTTCATCACCTCGGGGTCATGGGTCCCGGCGTCCTCCTGCCACAGACCGCTGGAGATCGTGAGGAGGGCGTCGACGTCGTCTGGGCCGGCGCGGCGGATGCGGAGCTGAGGGTCAGCCACGCCCGCGAGTCTAAGGAGGCCGACAGGTAGCCTTTCAGGATGGCTGTCCGGGCGGCTGGGTGGTTGCGTTCGCGCGTCGACGCGTGGCGCAGCGGCTCGGTGCGCGCCCAGTGGTGGCTGGCCGCGACGCTGGTCCTGTTGATCCTCCTGTCGTTGGTCGTCTCGCTGCTCAACCACGACCTGATGCCGCTGACGGCGTACTTCCTCTGGCTGCTCGTCGCCCGGATCCTCCTCAGCTTCCGGCCGCTCCTGGTGGTCGCGACGGTGGACGCGGTGGGCGGCTGCCTGGCGCTGCTGGTGCCCCAGGGGATGGCACCGGTCCGCTGGGTGGCGGTGGTGGAGTTCCTGCTGGCCGTGCTGTTGGTGCTGTACGTCGCGGGTCGGCTCCGCAGCGCGCTCCCGTCCACACTCAGCGAGGCCCTGCTCGGAAAGCTCCGCGACCGGCTGCAGGCGCAGGGCCGGATGCCCGCGCTGCCCGAGGGCTGGCAGTGCCAGAGCGCCATGCTCGCCTCGGCCGGCGGCAGCTACGCCGGCGACTTCCTGGTGGCCGACCTGCGCCCTGACAGCCTCGAGGTGATCCTGGTCGACGTCTGCGGCAAGGGCACCGGCGCCGGCCCGGCGGCGCTGCAGTTCGCCGGCGCGCTCGGCGGCCTGATCGGCGCGCTGCCACCCGAGCAGCTGTTCCGTGCGGCCAACGACTTCCTGCTCCGCCAGCACGACGACGAGTCCTTCGCCACCGCGGTGCACCTGCTCGTCGACCTGGTCGACGGCGGCTACCAGATCACCAGCGCCGGGCATCCGCCCGCGCTGCGCCTGGACCTGCCCAGCGGCGAGTGGCTGATCGACAACGCGCGCGGCACGGCGCTGGGCGTGCTGGCCGACCCCGAGCTGCATGTCAGCCACGGCAAGCTCTTCCCCGGCGAGGCGCTGCTCTTCTACACCGACGGCGTTGTGGAAGCTCGCACCGCCCACATCGACGCCGGGATCGCGTGGCTGCAGCGGGCCGCCCGCGAGGCGATCGGCGGCGGGTTCGGCGGCGCCGCGAACCGGATCATCGGCCAGGTCGAGAGCGGGGAGGACGACCGGGCGGTTCTCATCCTCAGCCGCACCGCCGTGAAGGAACCGGCAGCTCAGCGCGAGTAGAGCTCCCGGATCACGTCCTCGATGTCCGGCTCCTGCACCGACAGGTCCGCGACGTCGTACGCCGCAACGACGGCCGCCACGATCGGCGCCGCGGACGCATCGGCCGGGAAGGACAGCCACTGCCGCGGCCCCTCGATCCGGCGGACCGTTGCGCCCGCCACCGCGATCGCCGGCGCCTCATCCACGAGGTCGACCACGAGGGTGCGTGTGGAGCCTCCCTGCTGGTGCAGTCCGGCCAGCGAGCCGTCGTACACCGTGGTGCCGCTGTCGATCACGATCACCCGCGAGCACAGCGC
>JAWWPK010000594.1:0-7061 GCA_033854925.1 Nocardioidaceae bacterium
CGTCGCGTTGACCAGAGCGCCGCTGGGGCCGGTCACCGTGCCGGTGACGTGTGCGCCCGCTGCGAGTGCCGCGTCGATGTTCGGCACCGTGACCTCGTCGCCGACGACGACCCCGTCGGCGCTGCCCAGGTCAGGCTTGTTGTTCCAGAACTCCGGGATCTGTGCGCTCCCACTCGGGATGAACTCCACCCGGTAGGTGTCGGCTCGGAGTCCGCTGACGTCGTAGCTGCCGGTCACATCGGTGAAGGCACTGCCGGCCTGGACCCAGTCCTGGAGCAAGGCATCGAACCTGTAGGCCACCACCAACGCGCCGTCGAGGGGCGTCGCGCCGGCATCGGCGGTGACGGTCCCCGTGAAGTCCGAGCTCAGCACGAGTGTCGCGTCCTTGCCGGTCACTGTCGCCCCAGCCGCCACGATCACATCCGTTGCGGTCTCGAACGTGGGCCGGTCGTCCCAGTACTCCATGAGGTGCGCGTCGCTCGGAAAGAACCCGATCCGGTAGGTGCCCGCAGCCAGCCCTCCGATGACGTAGTTGCCGTCCACGTCGGTGCTGGTGGAGGCGGCCTCCCCCCAGACGTCCGCGAGGGGGTCGTACTGGGCTGCCGAGACGGTCACGTCCGGCATCCCCGCGTTCGCCGTGTCCGTCACCGTGCCCGTGATCCCAGAGTCGGACACCGCGGCGGCCGGAGCGGCCGACACCACGGGAGCCACCAGGCCCACCCCGAGCACCACGGCGGTCACGAGCGTGGATGCGAGGCGCCGCCTGGCGCGAGATCGTTCGACTGTGAGCACTGTGGCCTCCCCTGGGCACTCATCCGGCGTCGTAGCCCGGATGGCCGCGTCAGGTTAACCGCGGCACGCGGCTGCGCCACCGCGGTTCGGCGTTGTGACCGGGAGTGGTACGAAACGTGTCACGAACCCGTCATGTGAAGAGCGCCTGGCCGACGTGCTCCCCCTCGCCGATCCCCGGGGGTACGGCGAACAGTGCGGAACCGTCGACCTTGACGTATTCCATCAGGGCGTCCTGTGACGCCATCTTGTCCTGGACAGGGATGAAGTGGGTGTCTGGGTTGCGGACGAACGCCAGGAAGAACAGCCCGGCGTCGAGGCCGCCCAGGGAGTTGCTGCCGTCTACGAAGTTGTAGCCGCGGCGGAGCATCCGGGCACCGCCGTTGAAGTCCGGGTGGACCAGGCGGACATGGGCGTCGGGCGCGATGATCGTGAGGTCGTCGCTGCCCGGCAGGTCGAAGTCGGGCTCGGTGTGCTCCGACCCGCCGGAGAGCGGCGCACCGGAGTCCTTGGTGCGGCCGATGAACGACTCCTGGTCGCCGAGCGGCTGCCGGTCCCAGACCTCGATGGTCATCTTGAACCGGCGGGCGACGAGGTAGGAGCCACCGGCCAGCCAGTCGGCGCTCGGGTCGTCGTCCGTGGCGACCCAGACGTGCTCGGCCACGTCAGCGGTCTCCTCGGCCTTGATGTTCATCGTGCCGTCCTTGAACCCGAACAGGTTCCGCGGCGTCGACTGGCTGGTCGAGGTGGTCGAGGTGCGGCCGAAGCCCAGCTGCGACCAGCGGACCGACACGGTGCCGAAGCCGATGCGCGCCAGGTTGCGGATCGCGTGCACGGCCACCTGCGGGTCGTCGGCGCAGGCCTGGACGCACAGGTCGCCGTACGACCGCTCCGGGTCGAGGTTGTCGGACGGGAAGTGCGGCAGCGTGCGCAGCGCCTCCGGCTGCCGGCCGGCGAGGCCGAACCGGTCGGTGCCGTCGTCGGTGCGGAACAGCGAGGGCCCGAATCCGAAGGTGATCGTCAGCCCGCTCGGCGGGAGCCCGATCGCCTCCCCGGTGTCGTCCGGCGGCAGGTTCGAGGCACCCTCGACCGGCCCGACGGTGCCGGCCGGCTTGCCCTGGGTCATCTGCTCGGCGGCGTCCGTCCACCGCTTCAGCAGCTCGATGAGGGCATCGCGGTCGGTGGTGGTGACGTCGAAGGCCGCGAAGTGCAGCCGGTCCTGGGCCGGCGTGACGATGCCGGCCTGGTGCGTGCCGCGGAACGCGTACGCCGCGGGACGGGTTGCCCGCTCCCCGGGTGAGCCCTCGCTCGCCCGGCCGACCGCGAACGCGCCCGCCACCCCGGCGGCGGCCGCACTGCCGCCGAGGAGGGAGCGTCGAGACAGGGGTGCTGGCACGGTGCTAGGCGAGCACGGCAGCGGTGAGCTCCGACAACGGCTCGGAGAGAGCGTTGACCGCGTCCGAGAGCTGCTTGATCTCGTCCGGCGAGAGCTGGTCGTAGGTCTTGAAGCCGGCGCCGACCTTCTGCGCGTCGAGCAGCGCCTGCAGGTCCGCGAACCGGGTGTCGAGGTCGGAGGCCAGCTGCGGGTCCTTCTCCTCGACGAACGGCTTCACGCCCTCGTAGCCGACCCGGGCGCCGTCCACGTTGGCCTGGAAGTCCCAGAGGTCGGTGCGCGACCAGTACTCCTCCTCACCGGTGACCTTGCCCGTGGCGACCTCCTCGAGCAGGCCCCGCGAGCCGTTGGCGATCTGGTCGACGGTGTAGGTGAGGGTCTGCACCCGTGCGTCGAGGGTCTGGATGTTGTCGAGCAGGTCGTCGGCGTACGTCGCCCGCCCCGTCGGCGTGAGCGGCGTGTAGCTCTCGGCGCGCTCGGGCCACAGGTCCTTCTCGATCCGGTGCCAGCCGGTCCAGTCCTGGCCGGGCTCGACGTCGGCCTCGCGGAGGTCGGTCTTGGGGTCGAGGTCGCCGAACGACTCCGCCACGGTCTCGATCCGCTCCCAGTGCACGCGGGCGTCGGGATAGAGCGCGCGCGCCCGGTCGTCGTCGCCGTCCTTGTAGAGCTGGACGAACTCCCTGGTCTTGTCGAGCAGCTGGTCGGACTGGTCCCTGACGTAGGCGGCGTAGCTCGCGACTGCCTGGTCGATGAGCTGCTGCTCGTCCGCGCTCGCGGCCGGGGCGTCCTTGGACTCGGTGACCGTGAAGTCGGCGCGGATGCCCTCGCCCTTCATGCCCGGCTTGCAGGCGGTGAAGTAGGAGCCGGCCGGGACGTCGACCGTCATCTCGCTGTTCAGGCTCGGGCCGACGTTCTCGACCTCGGAGACGATCCGCAGGCCGTCCGCACCGAGCAGGTAGAACTCGGTCACCTGCGAGCCGGTGTTGGTCACGTCGAAGGTCAGGGTGCCGGCCGGTGCCGAGGCGGCCGAGACCTTGCACGCGTCGTCGGTGGACTCGACGCTCAGCCCCCGCGGGTTCCCGCTGTCGGCTGCGCCGTCGCCGGCGTTCTCGGTGCAGGCGGCAAGGAAGGGGCCGGCGGCCAGACAGGCGACCGCG
This sequence comes from Nocardioidaceae bacterium, assembly GCA_033854925.1. Lineage (GTDB taxonomy): Bacteria > Actinomycetota > Actinomycetes > Propionibacteriales > Nocardioidaceae > Nocardioides. The sequence continues at coordinate 3,340 of JAWWPK010000594.1, forward strand.
AGGAGTGTTGTGCGCATGGTCCTAGTGAGGGGTCGGGACCGAGGACTGCTCGGTCGAGCTGACTGGACGGGCGGGAGCCGAGCGGCGACGGACGCCGCGCAGGAAGAGAGCCATCACCGGGACGGCGTACAGCAGCCAGGCGGCCGCCTCGAGCTTGGTGGTGGCGGGGCTGAAGTTGAAGACGCCCTTCAGCACGGCGCCGTACCAGCTGTTGATGTCGATGCGGTCCGAGAGGTCGAAGGCCAGGTTGTCGAGGCCGGGCAGGAAGCTGGCCTCCTGCAGGTCGTGGATGCCGTAGGCCAGCACGCCCGCGGCGACCAGGATCAGGAAGGCGCCGGTCCAGGCGAAGAACCGGCTCAGGTTGATGCTGATCGCTCCGCGGTAGAGGAGGTAGCCCAGCACCACCGCGGTGACGATCCCGAGCGCGGCGCCGAGCAGCGGCTGCCACGAGGGCTCGGAGAACCTGGTGCCGCTCGTGGCCGTCTTTGTCGACGCCCACAGGAACATCGCGGTCTCGAGCCCTTCACGGCCGACCGCGAGGACGGCGATCAGGGCGAGCGACCAGCGACTGCCCTCCGCAGCCGCGTCGATGGCGCCCCGGAGCTCACCGCTGAGGCTGCGGGCGGCCCGCGCCATCCAGAAGATCATCCAGGTCACGAAGGCGACGGCGATGATCGAGAGTCCGCCGCCGATGGCCTCCTGGGCCTCGAAGGTGAGCCCGCGCGGACCGAAGGTCAGTGCGGCGCCGAAGGCGAGGCTCACCGCCACGGCAACCGCGACACCGGCCCAGATCCGCGGGAGCAGGTGCCGCCGGTCGGACTTCACGAGGTAGGCCACGAGGATGCTCACCACGAGCGCTGCCTCGAGGCCCTCCCGGAGGCCGATCAGGTAGTTGGCGAACACGGAGCGTGACTCTACGCGTCCAACTTAGGGTTGGCTAACCTAAGTGAGCTAAGCCTCACTCGAGAGGTTCACAGGGTCACCCCTGAGCCCTCCTCAGGGTCCGACAAGGGGTCCGTGGGGTCCGCTCCCCGATGTGGGAGACCCCCGGTTGCCGCGAACGTTGACCCCATGATCGAAGTGACCGCACTCACCAGGACGTACGGCGGCCTGCGGGCCGTGGACGACGTCACCTTCACCGCCCTGCCGGGCCGCGTGACCGGATTCCTCGGTCCGAACGGCGCCGGAAAATCCACGACCATGCGCGTCATGGTCGGACTGACCCCGGCGACGTCCGGCTCGGCCATCGTGCTCGGCCGGAAGTACGCCGACCTCCCCAACCCAGGCCGCGAGGTCGGTGTCCTCCTGGACGCCTCCGCGCAGCACGCCGGCCGCACCGGCCGGGAGACCCTCAAGGTCGCCGCCCGCACCATGGGACTGCCCATGCGCCGGGTCGACGAGCTGCTCGACCTGGTCTCGCTGACCGGCACCGAGGCCGAGCGCCGGGTCAAGAACTACTCGCTCGGCATGCGCCAGCGGCTCGGCATCGCCACCGCCCTGATCGGCGACCCCGAGGTGCTGATCCTCGACGAGCCGGCCAACGGCCTCGACCCTGCCGGCATCCGCTGGATGCGCGACCTGCTCACCGGCTTCGCGAACAAGGGCGGCACGGTGCTGCTCTCCTCGCACCTGCTGCACGAGATCGAGGTCATCGCCGACGACCTGGTGGTCATCGGCCAGGGCAGGATCGTCGCCCAGGGCACCAAGTCCGACCTGCTCGCCAGCGCCGGCACCCTGGTCCGCTCCAGCGCGATCGCCGAGCTGGCCCGCGCGCTGGAGCAGAACGGCATCCACGCCGTCGCCTCCGGCACGGACGCCCTGCGCGCCGAAGCCGAGGCCGACCAGATCGGCAAGGTGGCGCTGGCCGCCGGCGTACCCCTCACCGAGCTGCGCGCCGCCGACGGCGCCGGCCTCGAGGAGATGTTCCTCGAGCTCACCGCAGACACATCCCGAGAAGGAGCAGCAGCATGACCGCCACCACGGTGGAACCCCTCGAGCGCGCCCAGGCGCAGGTGGCTCCGCGCACCGCGCCCGCGCCGATCCCGTTCAGCCGGCTGATGACGGTCGAGCTGGTCAAGATGTTCAACACCCGCGCCGGCTTCTGGCTCATGGTGTCCATCGCCGCCAGCGCGCTGGTCGCGACCGCGAGCGTGATCGCGTTCGCCCCGGACAGCGCGCAGACCTACGACAGCTTCGGTGCCGCGATCGGCATCCCCATGGCACTGCTGCTGCCGGTGATGGCGATCCTGTCCGTCACCAGCGAGTGGAGCCAGCGCAGCGGGCTCACGACGTTCACCCTGGTCCCGCACCGCGGCCGGGTGATCCGGGCCAAGATGGTGGTCTCGGTCGTGCTCGGCGCCGTGTCGTTCGGCGTGGCCCTGGCCATCGGAGCGCTCGGCAACATCGTCGGTTCCGGCATCGCGGGCGTCGACACCGTCTGGGACATCTCGAGTGGCCAGATGGCCACCCTCGTCCTGGCCAACGTGCTGAACCTGCTCATCGGGTTCATGCTCGGCGTCCTGATCCGCAACTCCCCCGGCGCGATCGTCGCCTACGTCGTCTACTCGTTCGTGCTGTCGTCCCTCTCGCTGGTGCTGGGCAACTTCCAGCAGTGGTGGGAGGACCTCCGCCCCTGGCTGGACTTCAACTGGGCACAGGGCCCCCTGTACGACGGTGGCCTCACGGCCACCGAGTGGGCGAACCTCGGCGTCTCCGGCCTGATCTGGCTGGTGGTCCCCCTGATCGTCGGCCTGGTGATGGTGATGCGGTCGGAGGTGAAGTAGCACCTTCGCGGCCACCGGGCCGCACGAGACGAGGACCTTCGGAGGAAACAGCTCCGGGGGTCCTCGGTCGTTGCTTGAGGGCTGCGTCACATCCGGCCGACCTCCGACCGTGGTCGGACGCGGTGGCCAGGGAGCCGCGGCTACCGTCGTGGGGTGCTCCCCCTCCGTCGCTTCGCGCTGCCCGTGCTGGCTCTGCCCGTCCTGGTCGGCGTCGTCTCGGTGGCCGGTGCCGGGCCTGCCGCCGCGGACGTGACCGGGTCGACGTCGACGCAGGACGTCGTCCTGTTCGACCACTGCCAGCAGCACCCGATCTCCTACGACCTGATGGTCAGCCCGGGCACGCCGCTGTGGCGGCTCGAGGTCCAGGTGGCCGATCCCGAGGGCCACGTGTCCGAGGGCACCGTCGTGAACTCGGCCACCAACCCGACCACCAGCGGCACCGTCCTGGTGACCTTCTGCGGTTCCGAGCCGGCAGGCACCTACACGGTGCGCGCCACCGGCTTCTACGAGGTCGTCCCCGCCGTCCAGATCCCGTTCGCCCTGCCCGCGACCTCCTTCCGGGTCCGGCCGGCGGCAACTCGCACCGCGCTCGCCGCGAAGTCCCTGGGTCAGGGTCGCTACCAGCTCACCGCGCGCGTCCGTGAGCAGAGCGAGAAGGGGTTCAGCCGCGCGAACGGCGTACCGGTCCGGCTCGAGCGGCTCGTGTCCGGGCAGTGGCATCGGGTCCGCGGCCTCGCGCTGACCACCGTGCACGGCCGGGCCGCGGCCCGGGTCGACGGGCATCCTGGCGAGAAGCTGCGCGCCGTCGTACCCGCACTCAACAACGTCGCCGGCTCGACGTCGAAGGCCGTCACGCTCTAGACACCCGGCGCACTCCATGCGGGGCTTGTGGCGCGGTGTGGGATCGTTCGCCGAGCCATGACGAACCGACCCCCGCTG